>JAGHCI010000044.1:0-13606 GCA_021160545.1 Candidatus Aerophobota bacterium
ATCTTAACCTCTGTTGGATTATCACTGTATTTTTGAGCTAACCTCACCATTTCCGGAAAGGATACAACTTCTTCTGTTGCTATATTCATCGCCTTATATCTCAATTTTTCTGCATTATACAGAAGATAACACCCTTTCACCACATCCTTTATATAAGTAAACCCTAATCTCTGGTCTGCACCCCTTTCAAGTTCAAGCCCTTCAATACCCTCAAGAGGAGCTAAAAGACGCTTAAAAAGATAAGTTTGCTCTGAAGGAAGTCTTCCAGGACCGAAAAAAAAGTATGGTCTGGCACTTCTAAAATCAATCCCGTGGTCTTTCCCATACTGCTCACCAATAAATTCACAGCTTGCTTTAGTAGCTCCATAAAGGTCACTTGGACGTAGAGGATGAGTTAACTCTGAAGGCCTATCCTTGACCTCTCCATAAACTGCCCCTGAACTTATATACAAAAACTTCTTCACACCAAAAATTCTCGCAAGTTCCAGAAGATTCACTGTTCCCTTAACATTTATACTTATAACCTTGTAAGGATTCTCCAGAAAAAAAGGAGATGGCATTAATGAAACAGTGTGAATAATTCCCTCCACACTGTTTTTCTTAAAAATATCTGTTAGTCTGGAAAAATCAAGCACATCTGCTGAGAAAAACTTAAATTCACCCTCAACCTCCTTTAGATAGTCAAGTTCTCTTTTTTTTGTATCAACCGAGATTACATCCTTTCCCTCTCTTGCAAATTGATAAACAAGCCATGAACCAAGCAGTCCATAGCCTCCTGTGATAAGAACAGCCATTTTATCCCCCTCTCAATTTAATAAAGCATCTTCTTTATCTCTTCCTCTATTCTTTTTTCAGTTGGCACAACAAAATCCTCAAGTACGGGACTGAAAGGAACAGGAACATCTCTTGCAGCGATTCTTTTAATGGGTGCATCAAGAAAGTCAAATGCTTTTTCCTGGATTTGTGCTGCAATCTCTGCTCCAACACCTCCTCTAAGGCAGGCCTGGTGGCATATAACAACTTTCCCTGTTTTCTTAACTGAATTTATTATAGTCTCCATATCAAGAGGAAAAAGACTTCTTAAGTCTATAACCTCAACATCTATACCCTCTTTTTCAAGATTTTGTGCAACAGAGAGGCATCTTTGAAGCATAAGTGAGTAACTTATAAGGGTTATATCTTTTCCTTCCTTTTTTACATCTGCTTTTCCTATTGGTATTGTGTATTCTTTCTCTGGAACATACCCTTTTTTTTGAAATAAAAGTATATGCTCAAAGAAGATAACAGGATTATCATCCCTTATAGCTGACTTTAAAAGACCCTTTACATCATAGGGGGTTGAAGGTGTAACAATTTTAAGACCAGGGGTATGAAGGAACCAGGCCTCAAGATGCTGGGAGTGCTGAGCTGCTGCTCTTCTTAAGCCTCCAAAGGGAACTCTTATAACAAGAGGGACTTTAACCTTTCCTCCAAACATATATCTTACCTTTGCCACCTGATTTACAATCTGGTCCATAGCAAGGCACAAAAGATCACAGAACATTATCTCTGCTATAGGGCGCATCCCTGTTATTGCAGCACCAAGGGCAAACCCAACTATGGCAGCCTCTGACATGGGGGTATCTTTAATTCTCTCCTCCCCGAACTTTTCAAAAAGACCCTTTGTTGTTCCATATGATCCTCCAAACCTTCCAACATCCTCCCCCATGTAAAATATCCTCTCATCTTTTTCCATTTCCTCAGAAATTGCCTCACAGGCTGCCTCACCAAAGGTTATCTCTCTCATTTTACCCCCTCAAAGAAAAGATCCTCAAGTGCCTCTTCTGGCAGAGGATAAGGGCTTTCTTCTGCAAATTTAACTGCCTCATCTATCTCTTTATCAACCTCCTTTTCTATATCCTCAAGAAAAGATTGGGTGAATATATTTTCTTTTATAAGGTAGTTTTTAAATTTCTTAATGGGGCATTTTTCCTCCCAGTATCTTTTTACCTCATCCCGGGACCTGTAGGAAAGCTCTCTTTGTCCTTCACCAACATAGTGTCCCTTGAACCTGTAGGTTTTGCATTCAATAAGAGAGGGGCCTTCTCCTTTTCTTGCTCTTGCAACTGCCTCTTTTGCTACTCTGTAAACCTCAAGAACATCTGTTCCATCAACACTGTAGCCTGGGATGTTGTAAGATGATGCTCTTTTTGCTATGCTCTCAACTGATGTTACCTTTTCCTGAGGGGTGGAGATAGCATAAAAGTTATTTTCACAGACAAAAATGGCAGGAAGCTTCCACACCGAGGCAAGGTTTAACCCCTCATGGAATATTCCCTCATTTGCCCCTCCATCTCCAAAAAAGCTAACTGCAACCTGATCTTTTTTTCTCATCTTAGAAGATAAAGCAGCACCACCCACAATTGGTATATTTGCTGCAACTATTCCATTTGCCCCAAGTATTCCTATGTTAATGTCTGCAATGTGCATGGAGCCACCTTTTCCCTTGCAGTAGCCTGTTTTTTTTCCATAAAGCTCTGCCATCATAAGCTTAACATCACCACCTTTGGCAATCAGATGACCATGACCTCTGTGGGTGCTACCTATGTAGTCATCCTTTCTAAGGCAGGATATAACACCAACAGCTACTGCCTCCTCGCCTATGTAAAGGTGCTTTAGACCCGGGAGGATACCTTTTATGTGAAGCTCTTCAACCTTCTCCTCAAATTTTCTTATCCTCACCATCTTTTTGTACATATCAAGAAGCTTTTCTTCTTCAATATTTTCCATCTTTTCTCCTCATTTTAAAAAGTCAGGGGTATTTTTGGGTATACCCTCCCTGTCCCATCCTCTTAAGGTGTAGTATTCATGGAGCATGTAGAAAAATTCATCTTTGCTAACTACCTTGCCATCATCTTTTCTTGGTTCTTCAAAAAGCCTTTGCGGAAGTATATCATCTTTTTTTGTAAGACCTTCCCTCATACTTATCATACGCCTCAAGGTGGTAATATCATTTGCCATTTTTCTAAGCTCATCTTGGGTATACTTTATTCCCGTTGTTGCTTCAATAATAGTTATAATATCATCCCACTGAACAAGGTCTCTGAAGAATCTGCACAAAATAAGGGTGTCAAAAATAGTCATTCTATCCTCCCACTCAACAAGAAGCTTTGCTTTACCCTCAACCTGCTCTGGTGGAATTATTCCGGCAAGTTCGGGTTTATAAAATGTTGCTGTTAGATGGCAGGCTCCTCGGGGAGATGTTCCATACTGAAGTCCCATTCCCTTTAAGATGCGGGGATCAAATCCTGCAGGATCAAGTCCTTTGACATGAACGGCAATATCCTCTGCATCAAAGTACTTTGCAGCATACTTTATTCCTCTGGAGAGAACATCTCCTATACCTTCTCTTTCCACTATCTTGTAAAGAAGATGTGCTATTTTATCAGGGTCACCATATTCTATTTTCTCTTTAACCCTTCCCCTTCTTGAAAGCTCCATATAAAAGGCAATGATATTTCCTGCTGTCATTGTGTCAATTCCCTTTCTATCACATATATCATTAAGGTAGGCAATCTCCTCAAGGGAGGATACCTTACACTGACCTCCAAAAGCATAAATTGTCTCATGTTCTGGGCCTTCTATTTTTAAACCTTTGTGTCTTCCCTTTAAAACCTCTGATATTTTTCCACAGGCAATAAAACACCTGTGACAGGCATGAGGGGTTACGTTAAAATTTTCAAGAAGATAATCTGCACTTATCTTTTCCCAATGATCAACACTTCCTCTTGACCAGTACTCAGAGGGCCAGGCCTTTGCCTTATTCAGTATGGCAACCATCTGAGGAGTTCCGTATTTTTTGTAAGCTGCAACTCCTGGGTCATTTTTTGCCTTTTTTACAAGAGATTTTACATAATCATCTAAAAGTTTATCATTTGCAAGAGAAGGGGATTTTTCTCCATGAAAGACAATGGCTTTTAGTTTTTTTGAACCCATAACAGCTCCCATTCCACATCTTCCTGCACTTCTCCAGTAGTTGTTTTCTATGCAGGCAAAGGCTACAAGGTTCTCCCCTCCAGGACCTATGGTTACTGCTTGTGCTCCAGGAACACCAACCTCCTCTAAAACCTTATCCTCTGTCTCATAGGTGTCTTTTCCCCAGAGGTGCCCCGCAGAGTGAAACTTCACACCCTTATCTGATATTTCAAGATATATGGGGGAAGAAGATGCCCCTTTTATAACTATTGCATCATAACCTGTCTGTTTTATCCTGGGTGCAACATCTCCCCCTGAATAAGAATCTGCAAAGAATCCTGTTAGAGGAGATTTTGTAAAAACGGCGTATCTACTTGCCCCCATCATTTTTGTCCCTGTTACAGGACCTGTTGCAAAGATGAGGACATTATCAGGAGAAAGAGGGTCTTTTCCTTTTTCAAGGTTTTTCCACAGAAGATAGGCTCCAAGTCCCCTTCCTCCAAGAAAAGATTTTAAAAGGTTATCATCTATATCCTCCTCCCAGAATTTCTTATCTGTAAGGTCAACATAAAGGATTCTGTTGTAAAAGCCGTGCATTTTTTCCTCCTCCTATATACAGGTATCTTTTTTGAAAATCTACATGCTCTTTTTATAAAGCTCTATAATATCTCTGTCAGATACATCCACAGGGTTTGCCTCTATTGGACCTCTCATTGTGGAGAAAGCGCTTCTAACCATTCCTTCAAAATCTTCTTCTTTCACACCAAAATCCCTCAATCTAACATTAAGATCTATCTTCTCAAGAAGTTCCTTAATTACATCTATACTCTTTAAAGCCTCCTCTTTCGTAAACGAATTTATATTTTTGCCTCCAATTCTCGCAATCTCACAGTATTTTCTCACAGTTTCCTCATTTCCTCTCTCTATATTAAATCTCATACATTCACAGGTAAGAGCAGCAAGAGCTTCACCATGGTCAATCTCAGGATAAAAAGCACTCACAGGATGACTCATAGCATGAGGAAGACAAGGCCTTGAGGTAACAAGAGCCCACCCTGCCAGAGTATCTGCTATTGCCATATTTTCTCTTGCCTCAAGGTCCTCTCCATTTCTGTAGGCTCTCGGAAGATATTCAAGCACAAGTTCCACACCCTTTAAACAGTAAAAATCAGTTATGGGGTTTGATCTTCTTGAAACAAGGCATTCTGTAAGGTGTGCCATAACATCAAACCCTGTCTTGGAAGTAAGAGAAGGAGGCATGCAGGAAATAATATCAATATCCACAATAGAAACCTTAGGGCAAATAAAGGGGCTAAGTATCCCCATTTTTTCTCTGGTTTTTTCATTTGTAACTACTGCAAATCTACTCACATGGCTCCCTGTCCCGGAAGTGGAAGTAATAGCTATAACAGGCAAGGTTTTTGAAGTAATGGGACGGGGATTTTCGACTGCCCCGGAAAATTCCCAGATGGAAATATCTTTACCTTCAAAATGACCTGCAACAACTGCGATGTTTTTGGCTGTATCTATTGCAGAGCCTCCACCAAACCCTATGATAACATCGCAATTTTTCTCTATTGCTATCCTGGCACCTCTGTTAACTATATCCACAGTGGGATTGGATATAACCTCACCATAATGTTCAACCTCAAGTCCCTCCTTTTTTAAAAAATCAACACACTTTTCAAGAAAACCAAGCCTTTTCATACTGCTTTTACCTGTCACAAGAAGAGCCTTTTTACCAAATCTTTTCGCCTCAACACCAACAGAATTTAAGCTCCCACTTCCAAAAATAATATCATTTGCGGGAAGATAATACCTGAAATTCCTCATTTTGCCCTCCCTTTTAACTTTAATACTGTACATTGTATATAGAATTTGTCAACAAACTAATCCATAAAAATTCCTCCATTAACATCCAGAATCTCACCTGTAATAAATTTTGCTCTTTCTGAGACAAGAAAAAGAACAGCTTCTGCTATGTCCTGTGGCTCTCCAAAGTGCCCCAGAGGTATTTTCTCTATAAATTTTTTTTTCTCCTCTTCAGTCCAGATGTCTGTCATTCTCGTTCTAATCTGTCCGGGACATATAGCATTTACATTTATGTTATAAGGAGCAAGCCTCAATGCAAAGGACTTTGTAAGACAGATAACCCCTGCTTTAGAAGCAGAATAATGAGCACCTGCTAAGATTCCTCCTATCTTTGCCGCAACAGAGGAAATATTTACTATTTTACCCCACCTTTGAGCCATCATGGAATGCATGACTACTTTTGAACATAAAAATGTTCCTTTGAGGTTTACCGCAAGAACCTTATCCCACTCCTCTTCTGTTATCTTTTCTATAGGAACATAGTAACAGATTCCGGCATTATTAACCAAAATATCTACTTTTCCATATTTTCCTATAATCTCAGAAAAAACCTCGTCCACATTTTTTGCAGAAGATACATCAAGCGCAAATGAAAAAGCAGAAAATCCGGAAGCTTTTATCTCTTCCGCTGTTTTTTCAGCAGTCTTATAGTCCACATCACAAACAGCAACACTTGCCCCCTCTCTTGCCAGAGTCTCACATATAGCTTTTCCTATCCCTCTTGCTCCCCCTGTAACAACGGCAATCCTTCCTTCAAGCTCTCCCATTTAAAACCTCCATTAAAAACTATTATCATAAACTTCTGGATTAATAATGTATTTTGGACGCCTTCCCTCAATAGCCTCAACAACACTTTCTGCTGCCGTCATACCCATATTGTAAAGAGCCTCATAGGTATAGGCACCAATATGGGGGGTTGTAATAACATTATCAAGAGATAAAATCGGGCAATTTCTCGGAGGGGGTTCTTCGCTATACGTGTCAAGAGCCGCTCCGGCAATTTTCTTCTCTTTTAAGTACCTGTAAAGAGCTTTTTCGTCCACTATTCCACCCCTTGCAGTATTTACCAAGAAAGAGGTGGGCTTCATACTGGAAAGTTCTTTTTCTCCTATAAAATTTCTTGTTTTAGAGGTTAAGGGAAGGTGAAGACTTACAAAATCAGAGTTTTTCAGAAGAAAGTCAAGTTCAACTTTCCTTGCCCCGATTTTCTCTGCTTCAGGATTTTCACGAATATCTGTATAGAGAACCTCCATGTTAAATCCTCTTGCTCTTTTCGCCACAGCAAGACCAATATTTCCCATCCCCACTATCCCCAGAGTTTTTCCCCAGACAGAGTAACCGTAAAATCTTCTCCATCCACCTTCTTTAACTTCCCTGTCTGCTTGAGGTATAAATCGAGCAGAGGCTAAAATTAAACCAAAAGTAAGGTCGGCAACTGCATCAAAATTGGCAGCAGGAGTATTGGTTACAATTATCTTCTTTTGAGTGGCTTTCTTCACATCCACATTATCTATCCCGACACCATACCTTGCAACAATTTTTAACTTATCAGCAAAGGAAAAAGTTTTCTCTCCAACTTTATCCGAGCCAACAATTAAAGCATCAACTCCCCTGACTCTCTCCGAGAGTTCCGCATCAGTTAAGGGACGGCCAACTTCATTCCACAAAAGCTTGTATCCCTTTGCTTCTAAAAATCTTACAGGTTCTTTAACAACTTTCCCAAAAGAAAGAGAGGTAATAAGAACTTTCACTGACAAATCTTTTTTCCTTTCCCAGGGTGAAAGCTTGTAAGAATTTCTTGAGAGTAATTATAGGTGGGTTTGAAAAGAATGTCAAACCTATCCACCTATCTGAAACATAAATCTGTTAGGATTTGCAAAACTAAGAGAGCTTCTTTTTTCCTTAAATTCAAGAGCCGTGTTAATAACTTTATTAATTTCTTTCTCCTGATTTTTTCCTCTTAAAATTTCCTTTACATCTATTTCATAATTTGAGGCAAGACAAGGTCTTAACCTTCCCTCTGCGCTAAGGCGAAGCTTGGAGCATCCTGTACAAAAAGGCTCTGAAAAAGGACTTATAAACCCCACTAAACAGGGAATATTTTTAATTTTAAAATAAGAGGCAGGACCACCTCCTGAGAAGGAAGCAGGATAAAGCTTCCCCCATTTTTCTTCAATTACTTTTTTAACAGTTTTGTTGGAAAAATAAAAATTTCTGTCTTTTTCCCCATTGAAAGGCATATATTCTATAAACCTCACAACAAGTTTGTTCTTTGCCGCAAAATCAACAAAATCTAAAATCTCCTCTTCGTTTATTCCTTTAAGAACCACAACATTCACCTTTACAGGCTCAAGACCCACCTTCCTTGCAACCTCTATACCTTTTAATACCTTGAGGAAACTATCGCTTCCTGTAACTATCTTGAATTTCTCCCTTTTTAAAGTGTCAAGACTGACATTTACTCTCTTAAGACCTGCTTTTTTTAAATCTAAAGCAAACTCTTCAAGGAACGCTCCATTGGTAGTTAAACAGACATCCTTTATCTTGTCTATCTTTGCAATCATCCTGATAAGCTCTATCACACCTTTTCTCACAAGAGGCTCTCCCCCTGTTATCCTCACTCTTTCAAGCCCCCAGGGTAAGACAAACTTTATAAACCTTAAAATCTCTTCAAAACTTAAAAGCTCCTCTCTTGGCAAAAGAGGAACCTTCTCCTTTGGACGACAGTAAATACAGTTAAAATTACACCTATCTGTAACTGATACTCTCAGATAGTTAATCCTCATTTTCTTCTTTACCTCACTTTATTTTTTTAAACAAAGACATGCACAGCTGTTGCCTTGAAGGCTAAAAAAACCTTATCTCCCTTTCTTAATTCCATTTCTTCAAAAGATGCTTTGGTGATAAGAGCTGTTATTTTCTCACCCACATCCACTGTAACATATAAAACCGGTCCCCTATGTAAAATTTCTTGCACTCTTCCGGATAAAAGATTCCTTGCACTTGAAGACAAAGGATTTCTGGAAATGACTATATCCTCAGGCCTCACAGTAAAATAAACCTTTTCTCTCCCACTTTCTAAATTACAGTTTGTAACCTCCACCTTTATGTTACCTGTATCAATGAAAATATGCCCTTTTTTCTCAACCAGTTTACCTGAGAGAATATTTTTTGCTCTGACAAAATTGGCTACAAAATGAGAGGAAGGTTTTTGAAAAATATCACTTACCTCCCCTACCTGCTCTATCTCTCCCTGATTCATCATTGCAGCTTTCGTCGCAAGATACAAAACATCTTCAAAATCATGGGTTACCATAAAAAATGTAATTCCTGTATCCTGATGAAGTCTTTTAAGATACTCTCTGACCTCTTCCCTAAAACTTGGATCAAGGGAACTTAAAGGCTCATCAAGAAGTAAAACACAGGGTTCCACCACAAGGGCCCTGGCAAGAGCAACCCTTTGCTTTTCTCCTCCGCTCAATGTTTCCGGCAAACGATTTAAGAGAGGTGCAAGATGCAGTTTTTCTATAAGCTCGCTCATTATTTTCTTGGCTCTGACAGGGTTGTTCTTTTTGAAACGCAGCCCATACTTAATATTACCAAGAACGGTCAGGTGAGGGAAAAGAGCAAGGTCCTGGTATAAAATACTAACATCTCTTTTTTCCGGGGGGCTATCTGTGACATCTCTCCCCTCAATATAGATTTTTCCTCTCTTTACTGGGATAAGACCTGCAATAGCCTCCAGAAGAACCGTTTTTCCAGCTCCTGTTGGACCAAGAAGAACAAAAAACTCACCTTTTTTAATAAAAAGGTTAATATTTCTAAGAGAAAAAATCGGGAAATCAACACAGAGATTCTCAATCTTTATCATCTTTTTACACTCTCGGGCATGGAAAAAATACGCAAAATTAAAAAAAGAACAAGGCAAAAAAGAGTAAGAAGAACGGCTACTGGTTGAGAGTAGGAAAGCCCATAAGCTTCAAATCGTTCATAAATTAGAACTGGTGCAACCATGGGATGATAGGCGACAACAACTACTGCTCCAAACTCACTTATTGCCCTTGCGCAGCACATAATAACCCCAACAAGCATGCTTTTCCAGGCAAGAGGAAAGGTAACCTGCAGGAAAGTAGAGAAAAAAGAAGCTCCTAAGCTGCGAGAAACTTTTTCCAATCGAGAAGGAACACTTTTAAAACCATTTTTTGCTGAATTAATATAAAAAGGCATCCCCACAAAAGTTAAAACAACAACAATTCCTAAAATGCTCCCCATCACCCTGATTCCCAACCCGCTTAAAACCCTGCCAAACCAGTAATCTTTCCCCACAACACTTAAAATAGCAATTCCCACAACAGGATGAGGAATAACCATGGGAAGGTCAATTACACTCTCAATTATTTTCTTACCAAAAAAATCCCTGCGAGCGAGAAGATATGCAAAAGGAGTTCCAACAAGAAAAGAAATTAATCCCGCAATAAAAGCAGTATAAAGACTTCGCCAGATTGATTCTAATACTTCTTTATCCCTAAGAGTAAAAACAAGATTTCCCAAGGAAGAAGAGGTAAACATTTTTAAAAGGGGAAAAGTTAAAAAGCAAATGACCAAAGCCCCACAGATAAATGCCACAATTGAAAAAAACTCTTTTCTTCTTTCCATTTTAGATCCCCCGGCATTTTCTTTTTTTATCTGCCTCCAGTACCAACCATCTTTTTAATTTCAGCAGGCAACATCCTCATATCTCCTTTTACAAGAGGTGGAGAAAGAGGTGGTTGACCCATCCTGTCAAGAATTCTCAAACCCTTCTCAGGGCTTAAAAGATACCTTAAAAAGAGATTTGCCACTTTTTTACGAGGGGCATCTTTTAAAATCGTTACACCATAAACTATGGGTTTTCCCTCAATCTCCGCCACCTCTCCGGGTTTTGTACCCTTAACCTTAACTTTTGCTTTCTTATAAAAGTCAGCGTATCTGTAGGAACCAAGGTTAATTTCATCGGGGAATTTTATGAACTTAAGGTTATGCTGCACAGCAACAGACAAATATTCAAAGGCATAGTCCATATTACCTGTTTGAAGCAAGGATATAAGTTCTACTGACTTTGGTCTTATATTTTCTATGGGACGATTTTGAAGACACATTCTGTATAAACCAGGTTTTTTATAGTAAATCTCAGCAAGTTGCAGCACCATAAGACTCCGATAACCGCAGGGATCAATATCAGGGTCAGCGTGACCCCATACAACATCCTTCCTTGTAAGTATTTTATACCAGTTTTCCCTATTTATGACATCGGCGTACCTGCTTTTTTCAGTATAACAGAGGACAATTTGATTTGTGGCAAAAAGGATATTCCAGCTGGCAAATTGAGGTACAAGAAACCTATCAATCAGGGCATAATCAGCCGAAGCTATAATATCACAGGGTTTTTTCAATTCGGTGACCTTTCTGATACATCTTATGCTCCCCGCAGGTTCTCGTAAAATATCCACTCCAGGATAAATTTCCTCAAACTCTCCCTCCATCTTGGCAAAAGGTAAAGTCAGACTTCCTGCATGAAAAATAATAAGTTTTTCCCCCGATTTGCAAAAGGCTGTACTCAAAGAAAAAACAAAACTTACACTTACAAGAAAAGATAATGTTAACCTCAACGGCAAACCCAGCTTCTTCACAACAAATCTCCTCAATATCTACAAACTCTTTCTTTCAATAAAAAAAGCCAATATCGTTTGGAAAGATATTGGCTTTTATAAATCAAAGCAATTTCTTCTTTCCAAACACGGGAGGCATAGTCATTTCTAACTATACCCTACCGGCTATACACCATAGGAAAAACTCCCGTAGGTGCATAGCTCGAAGAAATTGCACCCTTTACCTTTATTCTGCAAAGAGCTTTATAGCTAATTTAATCTTTTAACTTTTATAATAATCTCTTCTGCTTCTTTTTCATCCTCTCTTTTCAAAGGGTCAACTACTGCAAAAGCAAGATTGCCTATCATTTTTTTAACGAAAAAATTAAGAGGTAACCTTTCTCCATTAACAATTATCTCCACCTGGTAATCCTGACTTTTTTCCATAAGTCTCTCCATAAAGTCTGCTATTTCGTATATTTGTTCGGGCTTAAAAACAGGCTTATTTACCTCTATTTCTAAATCACTGACAAACGCAACAACATTTTTAAGTGAATTATCCGGTCTCTCACTTACACCTTTTCTTAAAAGCTCTATTTTCTTTATTTTACTCTCCTCCCTAAAGCCTTCAATTAAAACAAGATCAAAATTATGAAAAACAAGAGAGAGAAAATCAAGAATACCTTCTTCTTTATTCTCTTTTTTCTTTAAAAAAGCAACCTGGCAAGGAGAGGTTAATAAAACTCCGCTTGCTCCTCCCTGATAAAACTTCCAGGAATCTTTCCCTTCTCTATCAAAATCAAAACCATGGGGACAGTTCTTTGCCACGCCTACTCTGTAACCTCTTTTCTCAAGTTCAGGAAGAAGCTTTAAAATAAGAGTGGTCTTTCCTGTGTCTGACCTGCCAACTATTCCAAGAAAAAAAGGCATTCGCCACTTCTAAATTTTCACTTTTGTTATAAAATATCACAAAATTAATTGATGTCAAATCAAAGAACTATCCTCTTATAATCCTTATCTTGAATCTTTTATTGCTTTTTCTTATACTATGAAAATATGCTTTTTTTCCTGAAAAAACCAAAGGAATAAAAATTGCAAGAAAACATAACCCCTGGAGTAAAAACTCTCCTGGGAGACCCCAGAAGAGCTATTGTAAAGCTTTCTGTGCCAATGATAATTGGTATGCTGATCCAGACTTTTTACAATCTGGTAGATGGAATATGGGTAGCAGGGCTTGGTTCGGATGCACTTGCAGCTATTGGACTATTTTTCCCTTTTTTTATGGTAATAATTTCTCTCGCCACAGGAATTGGTATAGGAGGAAGCTCCGTCCTGGCAAGGAAAATAGGAGCAAAAGATAGGAAAGGAGCAAGTAACACAGCAATTCATACTATCTTAATTGGTTTTTTAATAGGAACCGTTCTAACAGCAGTATCGCTTCCTTTTCTAAAGGAGATATTCTCATTTATAGGCGCAAAGGGGGATGTGGTCAAACTGTCTATAGATTACGCAAGAGTCCTCTTTGGTGGAGCTTTTGTGGTTTTCTTTACAAATATAGCAGGTGGTATATTAAGAGGTGAGGGAGACACAAAAAGAGCAATGTATGCTATGATATTGGGATCAATTTTAAATATAATCCTTGATCCAATATTTATTTACACAATGAAGATGGGAGTTCTTGGAGCAGCCTGGGCTACTTTACTTTCAATGATAACCTCCTCTATTCTCGTAGGTTACTGGATTTTGGTAAAACGTGACACTTATGTAGATATAGCTTTTAAAAACTTTAAGCCGAGCAAAGATATAATAAAAAAGATACTGAGAGTTGGAATTCCCTCCTCTCTTGCACAGCTTTCCATGGCAGCTGCTTTATTTTTTCTCAACGTGGTAATAGTTAAGACAGCAGGAGGAGAGGGGGTGGCGGTTTTTACAAGTGCCTGGAGAATAGTTATGTTTGGTGTTGTCCCTCTTCTTGGTATAGCTACAGGAACTGTTGCTGTTGTTGCTGCTGCGTATGGTGCAAAAGACATTGAAAAACTTGAGACAGGCTATCTTTATGCGGTAAAACTTGGTATATTAATAGAAATGGGGGTTATGGTTTTAATAATTACCTTCGCACCTCAAATAACACACCTTTTTACATACTCAGAAGG
>JAGHCI010000001.1:0-3422 GCA_021160545.1 Candidatus Aerophobota bacterium
AATTTTTTACCTTTCCTCTCTTTTTTTAATTGAAAAAATTAGAATAAGGGACAGAAAAAGAGGAAGAGCAAGAATTCTCAAAGCATTGGAAAGACCTGTTTTATCTGCTATAATTCCTGTTATTCCTGGGGAAGTTGCTGATACAGTGTTGGCGAGGAAGAAAGTAAGGCCGTAGATTCCTCCTCTAAGGTGGGAAGGGGTTTTCTCTGCAAGATAGTCCTGCTGTGGTGCCCATACGCCAGAGTAGGAGAAGCCAAAAATTATAAGGGAGATGAGAATAAAAAAGTAATTGCGAAGGAAAGTTAAGATAATAATAGCAGGAGCTGCAATTCCCACAAAAATTAAAAGTGTAAGAAGAGAAGATATTCTGTCAGAAGCCTTACCACTTAAGATTGTCCCCAGAAAACCTCCTCCAATCACTATCAGAAAAAAGTAACCTGCAAGAGAAGGACTCATTGATTTCTCTTCCACAAGGTAGGTTGGAATAAAATTGATAAGTGCGGTATAACTTGCAATGAAGAAAATGTTGGCAATTAAGAAAAGCAAAAGAGGCAAAATGAGTTTTTCTTGAGGATTTTTTTCAGAAGGAGGTATTTTTTGTTCCTGTACCGTCAGGTCTTTTAAGAGCCTGAAAAATAAAGGTGCAAAGATAAAACCCGGAACAGAAAGTATTAAAAGGAGTCCTCTCCAGTTCAGAAAAAATTCAAGGAAAGAGGATATTACTCCTACCACTAAAAATGTCCCCACCCATCCCCAGAATTGAAAAATTCCAAGTGTGGTTCCTCTTTTTGAGGTGAAATTTGTGGATATGACAGCAATCATGGAAGGATGAAATGCGCTTATACCAACTCCCAGGAGCAAAAGTGCGAAAAAAAGTTGCCAGTAAGTTTTACTGATCGCACATAAAACAAGAGCCAGAGATCCAAGGAAAAATCCCCAGCTTAGTATAAACCTTCTTCCAGTTTTGTCACCAAGATAACCTGTTATAAGAGAGCCAAATGCTCCCATCAGGGTGTAGGAGGTAAGAAGAAGTCCTGACATTGAGTAATTTAATTTAAACTCGCTTTTTATGATAGGTAAAACAACAGGAATTATGACCCAGTACATATCATTAAAAGCATGACCCCAGAAGGAGGCTTTGAGAAGTATACGAGAGTTCCTGGATAGACAGTTGCTTTTTGTTATTCTTTTCATAAGTCTATTTTTTTCTCAAGCAAATCCAAGACCAAAGATGGAACTTTATCTCTTGTGGTTCTGGTAAGAAGGACGATTCTGTAGTTTTTACCATTTATTATTTTTTTAATCTCATCGGTAATTTTTTGAGGTAAGGTGGCAATTACTGTGCTGGAACTTTTAAGAGCCTCCTCAATTTTTTCTTTGAATTTTTCTGAAAAGATCTCCATTTTTCCTATTTCGTCAACAATTAAAATTTTCCCCTCTTTTAAGCCCTTTTCTAAAACTGGCAGAGCAATATTTTCAAATTTCTCCACATCCACTCTGTATTTTCCCACCCTGCAGGAGGTGTTGAAATCTTTGTGAGCAAAAACCTCTTCTTTTCCATCAAGATTTCTCACCAAAAATCCCACTCTTTCCCCTTTTTCTCTTATCTCTTCCGTGTAAAATCCCTGACAGTTTTTAAGAAGCTTTATTATTTTTTTTATAGCGGTGGTTTTACCTGTTCCGGGAGGACCCTGAATAAGAATATTCATCTTCTCTCAAAAGAAGTTTTTTTATTCCTCTTATAGCCTGCCTTATTCTGTGTTTATTTTCTACAAGTGCGAATCTAACATACTCATCCCCGCAGCTCCCAAATCCAAGTCCCGGAGCTACTGCTACTTTTGCTTTTTTTAACATTAATTTGGAAAATTCCACCGAGCCCATTTTCCTGAATTTTTCGGGTATCCTTGCCCAGACAAACATTGTCCCTTTTGGTTTTTCCACCTCCCAGCCTATTCTGTTAAGTCCTTCTATAAGCACATCCCTTCTCTCCTTGTAAATCTCAACTATCTGAGTTACATACTCCTCACATTCGTTAAGAGCTATAATGGATGCTATTTGAATGGGCTGGAATATTCCATAGTCAAGGTAGCTTTTTATTCTTCTCAAGGCAAAAACCATATCTTTATTTCCCGCCACAAATCCCACTCTCCATCCTGGCATGCTGTAGGACTTTGACATGGAAAATATCTCAACACCCACCTCTTTTGCCCCTGGAACCTGTAGAAAACTTGGTGCTTTATAACCATCAAAAACAAGGTCAGCATAAGCAAAATCGTGAATTACCATTACATTATGTTCTACTGCAAAATCAACAATTTTTTTAAAGAAATCTATATCCACAACGCAGGTTGTAGGATTATGAGGAAAAGATATTATGAGCATTTTAGGATGAGGCCAGGTTTGTTTTGTTGCCTTTAGAAGTTCTTCAAAAAAATCTCCCTCAGGATAAAGAGGTATACTTCTTAAGTCGCCTCCTGCAATTACAACAGAGTAAGAGTGAATAGGATAAGTGGGATTGGGCACGAAAACAACATCCTCTGTTCCTATAGTTGCAAGGACAAGATGAGATAGACCTTCTTTTGCTCCTATTGTGACTATGGCCTCTGTTTCCGGGTCTATATCAACATTGAATTTTCTTTTATACCAGTGTGATATAGCCATTCTCAGCTTTGTAATGCCCCTTGAGGCAGAATAACGGTGATTGTGAGGTTTTTGTGAGGCCTCTATTAACTTTTCAACAATCTTTCTTGGAGTCGGGATATCAGGGTTTCCCATACCAAGGTCTATAATGTCCTCTCCCTCTCTTCTTGCCTTAAGTTTCATTTCGTCTATGGTGGCAAATACATAGGGAGGAATTCTCTCTATCCTGGGAAATTTTTTCATATCTTTCTCCTCGTAGATTACAGAATTTTCTATTTAGACTAACCATAAATGTTTCCTTGTCAAGATTTGCAAAGTTTTTATAATAGGGAGCAGGATCTAAGTTAATTCCAAAGTTATTTCAAAGGAGGCCAGAATGTTTAAAAAGATGGGAGAGGGTGTTTTGTTATTTTCTCTTTCTCTTTTTCTTGCAAGTTCTTTGTTTGCAAAACAACCCTATCTTACAGCAAGCAAAATCTTAGGTGCACAGTTTCTTGTTGCAGGGGCAATTACCGAATTTGAAAGCAAGCAAAGTGGAGTGGGAGCAGGTGCTATAAGCTTTAAGGGAATAACAATTGGTGGTAAGAAATACATAGCTAAAATTGGGCTTGATTTAAGGATTTTTGATGTTAACACTTCTGAAATTATTGCTTCTGAAAATGTAACAGAACAGGTAGTTACAACAAAGCTTGTTCTTGGAACCTACTACAAAGGTATTGCCTTTGGAGGTGAAAGTTTTAACAAAACTCCCATTGGACAGGCAACAAGGAAAGCTATAGAAA
>JAGHCI010000050.1:0-12793 GCA_021160545.1 Candidatus Aerophobota bacterium
GTCTTCTCGCATTTTCAACGAGGTTTGCATTTTTATATTGAAAGATACATATAATCATTTTTTTATTTTTATTGTAAACATTTAAAAATACTGAAAATTTTCAACGAAATACACCAGTAAAAAATTTTTCTTTAAAAGGCCTTCTCGGTGGGAAATTTGAGGTTAACTATAACTAAAGTTTGTATCCTATATCTCTTAAAAGCCTTTTCCTTGTCTTAATATCCTCCTCTTTCTCCACTCCCTTGGAGGAAAAACCGTCAATTACTCCCATAACACCTCTTCCCTGTTCTGTTTCAGCTACTATAACCTGAACAGGATTTGCAGTGGCACAAAATATAGAGCAAACCTCAGGGCACATCTTAACAGCATTCAGCACATTAATGGGGAAGGCATCTTTAAGCAAAATGACAAAGACATGCCCGCAGGAAAGAAGACTTGCGTTTTTTACAGCAACTTTCTTGAGTTTTTCATCATTTCCCTCTGCTCTGACAAGACAGGGACCTGATGCTTCACAAAAGGCAATGCCAAATTTAACATCTGGAGAGGAAGAGGCCATAATCTCATATAAGTCCTCTGCTGTTTTTATAAAATGAGTCTGACCTAAAATAATATTTGCACCATCAGGAATCTCCATATTTACCACCTTAAATTCCATCTTAGCCCTCCCTCTTTTTAATAATATCAAGAGCAACAAAATTAAGACCCTGCAGAGTAAGATCAGGATTAACTTTGCTTATTTTTTCACATTCAGAACCAATGACTTCCCCCCATCCCCCTGTTGCTACAACAAAAACTTCTCTTCCCATTTCTCTTTCTATCTGGCCTATTATTTCTCTAACCATCCCCAAGAAAGTGTAAAATAGCCCAGAGATGATGCTATCGGCCGTATTTTTACCAATAACCCTTTCAGGTTTTTTAAATTCAACAGGGAAAAGTTTCTCCGCCTTTTCCCAGAGGCTCTCTGAAGTAGCTCTAATTCCAGGTGCAATCACCCCGCCCAGGTACTCACCTTTATCAGAGATAACATCAAAGGTAGTTGCTGTACCAAAATCTATGGCTACTGCCGGTAATCTGTACATCCTCCTGACAGCAACAGCATTTGCTATCCTGTCTGCCCCTACCTCTGCAGGGTTGTCACACAAAATGGGAATATCCACAACTTTATAAGAAAGTTCAAGGGGAGGAACACTAAAGTATCTGGATACAGCCTTCTTCATCGCCAAAAGTGTAGCTTGAACCACAGACGAGATAACAACCTTGTCCACCAGAGGTTTTTCAGGTGCTTCTTTGAGAAAATTCTTAAGCAAAATACCCCATTCATCAGCCTCTCTTTGAGGATGAGTCGAAAAGGTACCCTTTAAAAGCATCTTTTCTTCTATAAAAAGAGCCACTTTGACAACTGTATTTCCTATGTCAATAACAAGATTCACAGAAAGCTCCTTTGTTAATTAAAAATAAGACACAATAGAAAAATCTGCAGGCTCTACCACAAATTCCTTTTCTGTATATTTTTCCTCAAAAATTAACCTACCATACTGATCTATACCTTTCAAGTACATACCTTTACCGTTTCCAAAATTAGAAAAAAACACTTTAACAGGATTTTTTTTAAAAAAAGTTTTTTCTTTATTTAAACTTCGTGTAAAGGAAAAATAAATATCTTCAAATAATTTCAGGAAACATTCAAGAAAATAAAAACAGTCAACTCTTTTTCCTGTTTCAAGAAAAAGTGAAGTGGCAAGATTTTCAAGAGAGGAGGGAAAGAACTCAACGTTCAAATTTACCCCCACACCAATAATAGCAAACTTCACCTTATTCTTTGCCACTTTTGCTCGACACATAACCCCGCTTACCTTTTTCCCTTTTAGAAAAACATCATTAGGCCAGATAATATAAGAAAAACAGGAGTATATTTTTTTAATACTCTCTACAATCCCTGATGCGGCTATTAAAGGGTAAATAGGAGTTTCGGATAAAAAAGAATCAGGGCGTAAAATAAAAGAAAACCATAATCCTCCAGGAGGAGAAAACCAATTTCTCCCCCTCCGACCCTCACCTCTTGCTTGCTGGTCGGCAACAATAACAGTACCCTCCCTTTCTCCTTCTTCTGCAAGAGAAATAGCTATCTTGTTGGTAGAATCAACAGCAGGAAAATGATATATTTTTTTTCCAAAAATTCTGGCTGTTAGCTTCTTTGCCATTTTGCCATCGCTCACCTGCAAACTTTAAAATACTCTTCCAGTATCTTTTCTGCTTTTTCCTTATCTTTTTTTATCTGTAAAGAGAGGCAAAAAGGCGAAGAAAAATCAAGTATCTTCCTTATCCTTTCCAAAAGGTGAACTTTTATAATCTTCCCGTAAAGTTCTCCATTAAAATCCATTATATGAACCTCTACGCTTGGCTCAAAATCACCAAAAGTAGGTTTTGCACCTATATTTAAAAGAGCTTTACATCTTTCTCCATCAAACTCAACGTATCCTGCGTATACCCCACTTTCAGGAAGAAGCTTTTCAGGAAAAGGTTCAAGATTTGCCGTGGGAAAACCAATTTTCTTTCCTCTACCCTTACCTTTAATCACTCTACCAATAACAGTAGGAGGGCGGCCAAGACCTCTTATAACCTCTTTTATTTTGCCTTCTCTCAAAAACTCTCTCAAAAGGGAGCTTCCCACCTTTTTTCCGTCTAACTTGACAGGTGGAATTGCTTCTAATCTGTAACCGAATTTTTTCTGATTTTTACGCAAAAAATCAACATTACCTTCTCTTCTGAATCCGAAGGTAAACTCTTCTCCCACAATTATCTCTTTTATCCTGAAAAGACAGGAAATCTTTTCCAGAAAACTTCCCGGAGAAAGACGAGAAAATTCTGTATCAAATGTAAAAAGCTGGACTATGTCTACTCCGAGTGAATTCAAAATTTCTTTTTTCTCTTCCCAGCAGGTTAAAAATTTCACCTTTTCTCCTGAGAAAAGCTCAGAGGGATGCTTATCAAAGGTTACCACACAACTTTTGGCATTTTTTGTTTTTGCTCTTTTAACAACTTCTCCTATAATTTTTTGATGCCCAATATGTATCCCATCAAAAAAACCTATGGTTAAAAAAACTTCTTCTTTTTTATAAAAAGTTGTAAAATCTCTTACAACTATCATCAGGCAAGCACTCTCAGGTATTTAAATCCTTCCTTGTCCTTCACGAAATGGGAACCATTTTGTAAGGAAACAGCTACTGCTAAAAGATCACCTTCTTCAGAACAAATCCTCACTTTATCACCTTTTTCAAGAAAAGAAGGAATCCCAGAAAAATGGGGAAAATAAAGGGGTCTTCCCCACTTTACCATCTTTTCCATACCTTTTTTTATTGTAACCATAGGAAAATGAGGTAAGGCTTCGGCTGGAGGGTAAATTATGTCTTTCAATCTACCTTCTTTTATAAGATTTTCAATTTCTTCAAGATCTTTTGCATCTTCAATGGAAAAAGGACCAACTTTTGTTCTGATTAGAGATGACTGATAAGCTCCGAATCCTGACTCTTTCCCAATGTCATGGCAAAGACTTCTTAGGTAGGTGCCTTTTGAACACCGAACTTCAAATTCCACCTCAGGATGAATTCCGGGAAAAAAATTTAAAATCTTTAACTTATGAATATACACCTCTCGCGGTGGAAGATTTACCTTCTCACCTCTTCTTGCAAGCTTATACAGACGTTCTCCCTGCCAGTGAACAGCAGAGTGTATTGGAGGTGTTTGAAGAATCTTTCCTTTGAATTTTTCAAAGACTTCCTCTACTTTTTCTCTGGTTAGAGAGGAAGCATCTTTTTTTTCAACAATTTCCCCTTCCTCATCAAAGGTAGTTGTTGTAACCCCAAATATCATTTTCCCTTGGTAGGTCTTATCAAGTTCCTGCAGAAACGGGGTAAGCTTTGTAGCCTTACCCATGCAGATAAGTAAAAGTCCCTGGGCGGAAGGATCAAGTGTCCCGGCGTGACCTATTTTTTCAACTTTAGTAAGAGTTTTTATTTTTTTCACCACTCCATAAGAACTTATCCCTTTGGGCTTTTTAACAAGGAGCAAGCCATCCACCACTTCACCTTCCTCACAGAATTTCTTTTCTATGCTCAATTATAAAAAAATCCTTTTCTTTCTCCAAAAAATCCAGAATTTTATCAAGAACTTTGTTGGAATAGACTGTATCTGAAGAAAGAAACGCTATCCCTATTCTTGCTCTTCTCCAGAGAGAATAATCACCTATCTCAGCAATAGACACATTAAAATTATTGCGTATACGAGATATAAGACTTTTAACTATTCTACGTTTATCTTTTAAAGAATTCGAGGAAACCAAGCGGATTTGAAGTTCTAAAGTTCCAACAACCATTTCAAAATAAACTATCTTACTCTTTTTAGTTCATAAACTTCTATTATATCCCCTCTGTGAATATCATCCACTCCATCTACTTTAATTCCACATTCAAGACCGGTGTTAATCTCATTAACATCCTGATCAAATCTTTTCAGACTCACAATTTTTCCTTCTCCTACAAGTTCTTCTTTTCTCTTCACTTTAACCTTAACACCCTTTACAACTTTCCCTTCGCTTACATAACACCCTGCTACAATTCCCACACGAGGTATCTTAAATATCTCTCTGACCTCGGCTCTACCCACAAGCTCCTCAACATAAACAGGTTCCAGCATTCCCTCAATGGCTTTTTTAACATCATCAATGATATCATATATTATCTGATATTCCCTTATCTCCACTCTTTCCTGGTTTGCAAGACTGCGAACCTCAGAACTCACATCAACGTTAAATCCAACTATTATAGCCTTAGAGCTTGAGGCAAGCAGAACATCTGACTTTTTAACCTCTCCTATACCTTTTGATAAAATCTCCACATCCACACTTTTATCCCCCATATTATCAAGTACACCTGCAACTGCATCCAGACTCCCCTGAGTATCAGCCCTCAAAACTACTCTGAGCGCCTTTTTCTCTTTTCTGGAAGAACCAAGAATACTTTCAAGTGTTACCTTTTCTCTCTTGCGCAAGCTTTGAAGTCTTGCTTTTTCTTTCTCCTCCTCTGCCATACGTCTTGCCACCTTCTCATTCTTCACACGGGTAAAGATCTGACCTGGCAAAGCTACATCAGAAAGGCCCAAAACCTGGACAGGAGTGGAAGGACCTGCTTCTTTAACTCTTTCACCTTTCCAGTTTATAAGAGCTCTCACTTTACCGTAAACCTGTCCTCCTATTATAACATCACCCTCTTTTAAAGTTCCCTGTTTTACTATTAAAGTGGAACAGGGGCCTTTTTGTCTGTGAACTTCGCTTTCCACAACAACTGCTTCAAGTTCTCCCTCAGGATCTGCAGAAAGTTCCATCATCTCTGCCTGCAGCAGTATCATTTCAAGAAGTTCATCCAGCCCTTTCTTCTTAAGAGCAGAAACTTCCACACAAATAGTCTCTCCTCCCCACTCTTCAGGTGTGAGGTCATATTTTGCAAGCTGTCTTTTAACCCTTTCCGGGTTAGCATTTTCCTTATCTATCTTATTTATCGCTACTATTATGGGAACATTTGCTGCTCGAGCATGATTTATAGCCTCTTCTGTTTGGGGCATAACTCCATCGTCAGCAGCAATAACCAAAACGGCAATATCTGTAACCTGTGCACCCCGAGCTCTCATTGCAGTAAAAGCCTCGTGTCCTGGAGTATCAATAAAAACTATTCTTTTGCCCTGAAAGTATACCTCCGAGGCTCCAATTTTTTGAGTTATACCACCAACTTCTCTCTGTGCAACCTGAGTGTTACGAATAGCATCAAGGAGAGTAGTCTTACCGTGGTCCACATGTCCTAACACAGTAACAATAGGGTCCCTTGGGGGTAAAGTTTTCTCCGGTGCTTTTTCCTCCTCAGCTTTTTCTTTTTCCTCTATTATCTCTTGAATATCTTCAACCTCCTGGGGAGACAGGTTACTTAAAGTGCTTTTTCCCTCTATTCCCCACTCAGATAAAATCTCGAGTAATTTTCTGGTAGGGATTTTCAACTTTCGTGCAAGTTCATAAACTCGCAAGTCATTCCTCCTTATATTGTGTCTGCTCCAGTTTTTCCTTTGCCTTCTCTAATATTTTTTCTGCCATATCTCTGTCAATCCCGTCTACTTTTGAGAGTTTCCCCACACCACCTCTTACTATATCCTTCAAAGTTAAAAAACCATGCTCTCTCAAAGAAGCAAGGACCTCTTCCCCCACCTCATTCTGTAAAACAATAACCTCTTTTTCTATTTGCCCAAGGGAGCGAATATCTATTTGCCACCCTGTAAGCTTTGCAGCAAGTTTTACATTTTCTCCATTTGTTCCTATAGCAAGAGAGAGCTGATCATCTCTAACTATAACCTTGGCCTCTTTTCTTTTCTCATCCACTTTTACCTCTTCAATCTCAGCTGGCTTTAAAGTATTCTTTATAAATTCAGCAATATCAGGACTATACTTAATTATATCAACTTTCTCCGGACTCATTTCTTTTAAAATAGCCTTTATTCTTGCACCTCTCAAACCAACACAAGCTCCTACTGGATCAATTTTCTCATCCCTGGATTCTACAACAACTTTCGCTCTCTTTCCCGCATCTCTTTTTATTTGTCTTATTCTAACTATCCCCTCATTTATCTCTGGAACTTCTCTCTCAAAGAGTCTTCTTAAAAAATTAGGGTGAGTCTGAGAGAGAAGAATATGGGGACCTTTGGACTCTTTTTTCACTTGCACAACATAAGCTAAAACTCTCTCCCCCTGTCTGTAGTCCCTTCTTGGTAAACTCTCTTTTTCTGGTAAAATTCCTTCCACTTTACCAAGGTCAATTAAGATAAAACGATCAGTCCTGTATCTTACTGTACCACTTACAAGCTCGCCTTCTTTTTTCTTAAATTCCTCATAGAGTTTGTTCTTCTCCTTTTCAACAATTTGCTGCATCATAACATGTTTCCCTGTACTGGCAGCTATCCGGCTGAATTCACCAGGATTTACCTCAACCTCAATTTCCTCTCCTATATTAATTTCAGGGTTTATTTTTCGGGCTTCTTCAAGCGAAATCTCCACAGCTTTATTTCTAACTCTTTCAACAACAAGTTTTTTTACAAAAACTTTAAATTCCCCCTTTTCCTCATCAACAAAAATTCTCAAATCCCGAGGAGGACGAGAATACTTCTTTTTATAAGCAAAAAAGAGGGCTTCTCTGATGCCTTCGAGCAAGCTTTCTCGAGAAATACCTCTTTCTCGACCAATTGAATCTATCAATAAAAAAAGTTCCTTTTTCTCCATGTTAATTTAACTCCATCAATTTCTGAATAATCTCTTCCTTCTTTACTTTTATAATTTCTCCGTCTCTTCTCTTTTTTATTTCCACTTTTCCTTCTTTTAAAAAAGTATTACCAATAATTATTTTTAAAGGAATGCCAATAAGATCTGAATCTTTAAATTTAACCCCTGGCGAAACATCTCTATCATCCCATAAAACGTCTATCGCATTTTTCCTCAAATCAAAATAAAGCTTTTCGGAAAAACCCAGAGTTTCTCCAGATGTAGGGATAATAACAACCTTAAATGGGGCAATCTCTCTTGGCCAGATAATACCATTCTCATCATGGTTTTGTTCAATAACAGCAGCAGGCAGTCTTGAAACACCAATTCCGTAACATCCCATTAAGAGGGGCTTTTTCTTGCCAACTCTGTCAAGGAAAAAAGCTCCCAAACTGGAAGAATACCTGTACCCAAGGTTAAAAAGGTGTCCAACTTCAAGTCCCCTTTTCACCCTTAGAGAAGAATTACAAAAAGGGCATTTCTCTCCTTCCAAAACAAATCTTATATCTCCTACAATAGAAGGAGTAAAATCCCTTCCTGGGTTCACGTTAAGAAAGTGGGTATCTTTTTTATTCGCTCCGGCTACGAAATTCCTACCCTGAAGCACAGCTTTATCCACCACAAGAGGGATTTTTCCCTCTATCCCTGAAGGTCCTACAAATCCAACCTCAATTCCCAACTTTTCAAAAACCTCCTCCTCAGGAGTAAGATAAAGCTCTTTCACTTTAAGTAATTTCCTTAATTTCTCTTCATTAACGTCATGATCCCCTCTCACCACTGCTGCCACGTACCCTTTATCTGTTGTGTAAATAATTGTTTTTAAGAGCTTCTCTACGGGGACATTAAGAAAACAGACTAAACTCTCTATACTCTTTACTCCAGGAGTTTCAACCTCCTCAAGTGGCTTCTCATTCTCTTTTTCTTCTGTAAGAGCAAAAGATACGGCCTTTTCAATCTTGGCAGAATATCCACATCCCTCACACTCTACCATCTTATCCTCTCCCGCAGGTGTGTAAGCAAGAAATTCATGAGATACCTCTCCACCTATAGGTCCACTTTCTGCTTCAACCACTCTGTAATTCAATCCACACCGAGAAAATATCCTCTCATAAGCTAACCTCATATTCTCATAAATCTCTTTCATATCCTCATCATTTTCACAAAAACTGTAGGCATCTTTCATTAAAAATTCCCTTGCCCTTATCACACCCCCTCTTGGACGAAGTTCATCCCTAAACTTTGTCCCAATTTGATAAACCACCACAGGTAACTTTTTATACGAGGTCAGAATCTCTGCTGCAAGCTCTGTAATAAGCTCTTCATGTGTGGGAGAGAGAACAAACCAGCTTCCCTTACGGTCCTGAAAACGCAGAAGCTCCCTTCCATATTCATCCCATCTACCACTTTTTTTCCAGAGTTCAGCAGGTTGAACAAAAGGCAAGAGAAGCTCTTCTGCCCCTATCCTGCGCATTTCCTCTCTTATTATAAGAATAACCTTCTCCAAAATCCGATATCCCATAGGAAGAAAAGAGTAAATGCCGGAGGCTACCTGTTTTATAAGACCTGCTCTCAGCATTAATTTGTGACTTTCAAATTCTGCCTCAGATGGAGTTTGTTTAGCAGTAAAAAATAAATAGTGTGAAAGTCTCACTTCTTGCCTCTTTTTTTCTTTAAATAATATAACTTTACCAGGCTATGTCAACATTAAAAGATAAGAAGGGGGGAAATCCCCCCTTCTTATCTTCTATTACGCAAAATATTACCTAATATTATAAAATTAAAAAAGACTTAATTGTCCACTTTCTGCTTCACTCAAATTATCACCAAAAATACTAACTTTACCATATACACCATCGTACCCACACTTAATTTTCACTCTCCCCTCTCTCACCCTTTTTATTCCTTCTATAAGCTTGGGAGGAAAAGCTTTTGACATTTCCTCGAGAGGTGTATCCAGTAAAACTTTG
Organism: Candidatus Aerophobota bacterium; assembly: GCA_021160545.1. Classification (GTDB taxonomy): domain Bacteria; phylum Aerophobota; class Aerophobia; order Aerophobales; family B3-G15; genus CBFDTW01. The sequence continues at coordinate 9,319 of JAGHCI010000050.1, forward strand.
ATCTCTCCTCCAAAATCCTTAACAACTTTTGCATAAAGTTCTTCCACGGATTTTGGTGTAGCTCTTTTACCAAGAGCCTCGGCTATTATTTCTTTTAAAGGGACAGCTCTTTTGAAAGGAATACTCTGAGGCGGAACAAATCCCTCTTCTCTGTCAGCAAGAGTCCTCACCCTGTGCATCACGCCCAGAGTCAATAACTCACCACACTTAGGACAGATATTGTTGTTGCGAATAGCCTCCTCAGGAGAAAGGGAAATATTACATTTTCTATGACCATCCCAGTGATATTTTCCCTCCTGAGGAAAAAATTCAATTGTATAAAGAAACATGTCTTTTCTCTTTTTTATCAAGATCTCTCTCAGTTTATGATAATCAAAAGGTCCAGAAAAAACATTGGCTTCTCTTCCTATATTACCGAGAGAATGAGCATCAGAGTTTGAAACAAGCACAAATCTGTCAAGGGAGGAAACCTGCCAGTTCATAGCTGGGTCACTACTAAGACCTGTCTCAAGTGCATAAATGTAATCAGTAAACTCTCCAAAACATTCTTCAACAGAGTCAAATCCGGAATTAGATCCAAAGAGAGAAAACCAGGGAGTCCAGACATGCGCAGGAATAACAATAATTTCCTCATCTATTTCAAGAAGAATCTTTACAAGGTCTTTTGCATCAAGTCTTAAAGTGGGACGACCGTCAGAGAAAAGATCCCCGTATTTTTCCAGCTCATCTCTTATTTTTTCCGCTATATTAAAACTTCTTGCAAAAATTATATTATGTATTTTCCTGAGCTTCCCCTTCCTATAAAAAATATTACTGACCTCACAGGTTAAAATAAAAAAGGTTCTTCCATACTTAAATATACCCGGTGCAGTCTCGGAAAGATTATCTTTAAGGTGGGAAAACCACAGAGGATGAGTAAAATCTCCTGTCCCCAAAATATCCAATCCTTTAATCTGTGCAGCTTTATCAAGATTGGGAATATCCATCTCCTTAGAAGTTGCTCTACTATACTTTGAATGAATATGGAAATCTGCTATAAAAGTCATTTCTTTGTTGAAGAAAGGCTTTCCAGCTTTTCTATTAAAGCTGGCAAAAACTTGTGCAGGTCCTCAACTATTCCATAGGTTGCTATATTAAAAATCGGGGCTTCCGGGTCCTTATTTATAGCTATTATAACCTCAGAATTTCTCATACCCACCTGGTGCTGAATAGCACCTGATATGCCACAGGCAATGTAGAGTTTTGGCTGGACAGTTTTTCCAGTTTGTCCAACCTGGTGATAGGAGGGAATCCATCCTGCATCAACAACAGCACGAGATGCACCAACAGCTCCACCTAAAATATCCGCAAGCTTTCTTATAAGAGAAAAATTCTCAGGCTTGCCAAGACCCCTTCCACCTGATACTATTATCTCTGCTTCCTGAAGGTCTTTTACATCAGACTCAACTCTTATCTTATCAAGAATCCTCACAAGCTCATCTTCACCTGTTAAATCAGGCTCAATTTCAATAATCTGAGCTGAAGAAGAAGAGGGTAAGATTTTCTCCATAACCTTGGGTCTAACAGTTGCCATTTGGGGTCTTGTATAAGGGGTTATAATACTTGCCATTATGTTACCACCAAAGGCAGGTCTTATCTGAACAAGACACCTTTTCTCTTTATCTATCTTGAGGGAGGTGCAGTCGGCGGTAAGACCTGCCTTAATTCGTGCTGCAACTCTTGGAGCAAGATCCCTTCCTATACTTGTAGCCCCTACAAGAATAATCTCAGGCTTAAATTTTTCTATGAGAGAGGTTAAAACTCTTGCATAAAAGCCTGTCTTATAATCACTTAAAAGAGTGTCTTGAACAGCATATATTTTGTCAACAGGGTATTTTTTTAAAAGATTTAAGTTTTCCTTCAGGTTATCTCCCAAAATAACTACCGCAAGCTCCTCTCCAAGATCATCTGCAAGATGTCTTCCTGCACTTAAAAGCTCAAAGGTAACGGGCATAATCCTGCCATCTCTTTGTTCAGCAAAGACCCACACCCCTTTATAATCTGAAAGATCAACTACCTTTTCTTCTCTCTCAAGAATTATTGCCTCAAAGGGACAGGCATCAACACAGGTTCCACAGAAATTACATCCCGGTAAAATCTTTGCCTTTTTCCCCTCTATTTTAATCAAGGAAAAAGGGCAAGATGACACACACTTTCCGCAACCTGTACATTTTTCCTCAATTACTTTTATTTCAGCCATCTTAGAAGATTCCTCTTTTTTAATTCCTCAATTATCCTTTGAACCTTCTCCTCCAGATCTCCCTCTATAATCTCTCCCTTGGGAGGAGGCTCAGGGGTAAATACTCTAACAACTCTTGTGGGAGAGCCATCAAGACCTATCTTATCCTCGGGAAGATTCAAATCTTCATTTGTTAAAACAGGGATATCCATTTTCCTTGCATTTAAAAGACCTTTTAAAGAAGGATATCTTGGCTGGTTTATCTCCTTTGTAACGGTAACAAGGGCAGGAAGTTTTACCTGCACCACCTCAAAATAATCTTCCAGCACTCTTTCCGCCTTCATCTTTCCATCTTCAATCTCAAGCTTTCTAACATAGGTAACCTGGGGAATCCCTAAAAGCTCTGCAAGCTCTGGCCCAACCTGCGCTGTATCTCCATCAATTGCCTGCTTTCCTGTAATGATAAGATCAAACTCTCCAATTTTTCTTATGGCCTGCGATAAAACAAAAGAGGTTGCCCACGTATCAGAGCCTGCAAAAGAAGGATCTGAGATAAGAAAAGCCCTATCAACCCCCATGGCAAGGGCTTTTCTTAAGGCCTCTTTTGCCTGGGGAGGCCCCATGGAGATACAGGTTACAAGGGCACCCTTTTTTTCCTTTATTCTTAAGGCCTCCTCAATTGCATTTTCATCAAAGGGGTTAATTATACTTTTAACTCCCTCCCTAACTATTGTATTTGTTGCAGGATTTATTCTAACTTTGGTAAGCTCTTCTGTATCTGGAACCTGTTTGATGCAGACCACTATGCGCAGCATCACCTTCTCCTTATTTTTCTTTCAAAACAATGTTGGCTATTATACCTCTTTGAATTTCAGAGGTTCCTTCTATTATTTCAAAGAGCTTTGCTTCTCTCATGTATCTTTCCACAGGGTAATCCTTCATGTAACCATATCCACCAAGAACCTGCACTGCCTTGGTAGTGACCCACATCGCTGTCTCTGAGGCGTAAAGTTTTCCCATAGAAGCATATTTTTCAAAAGGTTTCCCCTGATCGAGAAGCCACGCAGCTTTATATAAAAGATAACGAGAGGCTTCTATCTTTGTGGCCATATCTGCCAGAATATGTTGAACAGCTTGAAAACTTGAAATAGAGCGACCAAATTGAACTCTTTCCTTGGAGTAATCTCTTGCTTTTCTGAAAGCAGCCTCAGCTATCCCCAAAGCTCCTATCCCCACGCCAATTCTCCCTGCAGCAAA
>JAGHCI010000119.1:0-8228 GCA_021160545.1 Candidatus Aerophobota bacterium
GTTTTTTCCATATGGAGACTGTCTCCTCATCTTCTTTTTCTCTAAGCTGAGGATAAGCCTCACCCATCATCTCCACTACAACAGGGACACCTTTGTGAAGAAAAGGGTAATTTAACCCGAGTTTTCTTCCGTAGCGAAAAGCCCTGCGCAACACTCTTCTTACCACATATCCTCTTCCTACGTTGGAAGGCATAATTCCTTCCTCAAGAAGAAAAACAAGTCCTCTTAGATGATCACTTATAACCCTGAGGACTCTCTCGTCTTGCTTTTTAAAAGGAGAAAGTTCCTTAATCCATTTGTAAAGAGGATAAAAAAGGTCGGTGTGATAGTCATCATCCACTCTTTGAACAACAGTTGCAACTCTCTCAAGCCCCATTCCTGTGTCTACATTTTTGGTTGGGAGAGGAGAAAGGTTACCTGAAATGTCTCTTTTATATTGCATAAAAACAAGATTCCATATCTCCACCCATCTTGAACACCTGTTACACCCAGGCTCACACCCACCTTTGCAACCAAGCTCTTCTCCTCTATCAAAGAAAATCTCGGTGTCAGGGCCACAGGGACCAACCTCCCCTGCCATCCAGAAATTATCCTCCTCCCCCTTTCTTATTATTCTCGAAGGAGAAAAACCGAGTTTTTTCCATATGGAGACTGTCTCCTCATCTTCTTTAAATACTGTAACCCAAAGCCTCTTAAAAGATATATCAAGGTCTTTTGTGATAAACTCCACAGCCCACCTGCAGGTCTCCTCCTTAAAATAATCACCAAAAGAAAAATTACCCAGCATTTCAAAGAAAGTATGATGATAGGAGGTCTCCCCAACTCTTTCAAGATCATTGGTGCGAAAGCAAAGCTGACAGGAAGTTATTCGGGAAGAAGGAGGTTTTTTTTCTCCCAGAAAGAAAGGCTTAAAAGGGACCATCCCCGCTATTGTAAAAAGAAGCTCTGGGTCATCTGTTGTAAGAGGAGAAGATGAAAGCACAAGGTGTCCCTTTTTTCTGAAAAAACCCAGGAATCTGGATCTTATCTCATTGCCTTTCATTATAACCTCCAAATTTTTTGTTTATGTAACAAACACAGGATCAACATCAACTCCTACTTTAACAGATCTTCCTGCTACCTCATAAACTATCTCTTTAACAGCCTCCTGCAAATTACCCTCATCCTCGTCTCTTAATATCACATGATAGCGATATTTACCTTTTGTTTTAAAAAAAGGACAGGGAGAAGGACCTAAAAGCTTTATGTTTTTCTTTTTTAGCTTCTCTGTTACCTCTTCAATTTTTTCTTTAACTTTATCTTTTTTTCCTCCTTCTGCAAGCACTCTTATCCAACTCTGGAAAGGCGGGTAACCAAGAACTTTCCTGATCTCAAGCTCCTTTTCGTAAAACTCCTCAAAACTTCTTGCAGTCAAAACATAATGAGATGAATTATAGGCCTGAACTATTAAAGAAGAGTCTTCTTTAAGATTCTGGCTTATTTTATTTAAAAAATGAAAAGCATATTCTGTTGCTCTGAAATCAGGTAAATTTAAAAGAACATCAAACAACATAACCGCAACTAACGAGCAAAGTGAAAGTATTTCATCCTTTATTAAAAGATGAGTCCCTATAATTATATCAGGCTTTTCTTCTCTTATTTTTTCTAAAAGAGAAGAGGAAGATTTTAAAACATCAAGGTCATACCTTCTTATCTTTGCCTCAGGAAAAAGTTTTCTTGCCTCAAACTCCACTTTTTCCGTTCCCCAACCAATCTTTTTAAGATTAACCCCCTCACAGAAGGGACAAACCCTCGGAGCCCTCTTTCTTAAGCCACAAAAGTGGCAGACCATCTCTCCTCTCAGATAAAATCTAAATCCTATGTTACACTCAGGACACCTCACAACCTCACCACACTCACTACACAAAAGAAAGTTAGCGTATCCTTTGCGTGGAACAAAAAGAAGAGCGGTCTCCTTTTTCTCAACTGTCTTTTTTATCTTCTCCTGCAAAAGACTTGAAAAAATCCTGTTTTTCTTTTTTTCTTTTTTAAGGTCAACAATCTGAAAGGTGGGGAATTTTCTCTCTCCTGATAAGCACAAAACTCTATAAATTCCTTTTTTTGCCTTATACCAGGATTCAAGGGAAGGAGAATTTGTAACAAGGTAAACAGGAAAACCCTCGATTTGACCTCTTTTTATAGCTACCTGACAGACATTGTATTTTGGCGTTTCTTTCTGTTTGTAATCTGTGCTTTCCTCCTCATTAACTAAAATCATACCAATTTGAGGTAAGGGAGCAAAAACAAGAGATCTTGTCCCAACAGCAACATCAATTTTCCCTTCTCTCATAAGAAGCCAGAGGGAATACCTTTTCCTTGGAGAGAGTCTGCTGTGAAAGACACCAAGGTTAATCTTTAAGCCCTCTATTTTTCTTTGGAAGAGGGGAATAGAGTTTATCTCTGGAACAAGGACAATAACTTGCTTTCCATTTTCCTTTGCTTTTTTTATCATTGACAGAACAAAGTCAAATTTTGCCCTTCCTGGCTCAACAAGATAAATCCTCTTTTTCTTCTCGCAGGAATCATAAGAAGAAAAGGAAGGAAAGTTTTTCTCTTCAAAAGGAAAAGGAAAGGGGAAAATTGAATGAAGTGCCTGCCCCAAAGAACACACATAGTAGCTACTTACCCACTCTGCAAGCTTAAAAAGAGCAAGGCTAAAGGGAGAGGCTTTATCAAAGAGCTCTTTTATCTCTTTTAAGTTTTTTTTCGGCTTTGTAGAAGATTTTTCAACCACAAAACCTATCATGTCTTTCTTTCTAAAAGGAGCAATAACTCTTTGCCCCTTTTCCACACCGTCTTCAAACTCTGAAGGCAATCTGTACCAGAAAAACTTATTTACAGGTAAATTAAAGGCAACAGATATATAATTTTCCCTCATACTCTTTATTTTCAGTCTACTCTTCAAGATCAAGCTTTATGTGAAGTTCTTTTAACTGTTCTTTTTCAACCTTTGAAGGAGCCTGAGTCAAAAGACAGACAGCTTTCTGAGTTTTTGGAAAAGGAATTACCTCTCTGATAGACTTCTCCCCTGCAAGAATCATAACAAGTCTATCAAGACCCATAGCTATCCCACCATGAGGAGGTGCACCAAGAGATAAAGCATTAAGCAAAAAGCCAAATTTTTCCCTTGCTTGAGTTTTTTCTATCCCCAAAATCTCAAATATCTTTTCCTGAAGTTCTCTTTTATGTATTCTTATACTCCCTCCTCCTATTTCTTCTCCATTTAAAACAATATCGTAGGCTCTTGCCTTTACTTTCTCGGGATCTTTATCAAGCAGTGGAATATCCTCTTCTTTAGGACTTGTAAAGGGGTGATGCATGGAAGAGAGCTTGCCTTCCTCATCTTTCTCAAAAAGAGGAAAGTCCACCACCCAGAGAAAACTGAATTTATCCTGAGGAATTAAATTAAACTTTTTTGCAAGGTGAAGCCTTAAATTGCCAAGGACCTCACACACCTTTTCCCTCTCACCTCCGATTAGAAAAAGAGCATCTCCTTTTTCTGCCCCTGCCACTTTTATCATTTTTTTCACAAGAGAATCTTTAAAAAACTTTACAAGAGGTGATTTTACCTTATCCTTAAAAATAAACCAGGCAAGATCGTCTGCACCATGATTTACAGCCCACAGTCTTAATTCATCAAGTTCTTTGCGAGAAATAGAGCCACCCTGGGGAAGACATATACCCTTAATGCACCCTCCACCTCCAACAATTTCCTGAAAGACTCTAAACTCCCCCTCTTCTCCCAAAAAAGAAAAATCTTTTATCTGCATACCAAAGCGCAGGTCAGGTTTATCAGTTCCATATTTCTCAATTGCATCTTTGTAAGGCATACGAGGGAAAGGAGTGGAAATTGTTATTCCTTTGGTTTTCTCAAATATATACTTCAACATACCTTCAACAAGTTCATATATATCCTCCTCGTTAATAAAGGAAAGTTCAATGTCAATCTGAGTATGTTCTGGTTGACGGTCAGCTCTTAAATCTTCATCTCTAAAACATCTTACAATCTGAAAATACCGTTCAAAACCTGCCACCATGATTATCTGCTTAAAAAGTTGAGGAGACTGGGGAAGAGCATAAAATTCACCCGGGTTTACCCTTGAGGGAACAAGATAATCCCTTGCTCCCTCAGGAGTGCTTTTCGTAAGAAAAGGGGTTTCAATTTCTATAAATCCCTTTTTATCTAAAAATTCTCTTGTTGCCTTTGCCACCTCGTATCTTAATCTGATATTTTTCTGCATTACAGGACGCCTAAGGTCAATATAACGGTATTTAAGCCTTACCTCCTCTTTTACATCTATATCATCCTCAGTGCTAAAAGGAAGGGGAAGAGAGGTATTGAGCACTTCGAGTTCCTCAACCCTCACCTCTATCTCTCCTGTGGATATTTTTGGATTTACTGATTCAGGAGGTCTCAAGAAAATTTTTCCTTTTGCTGCAATGACCCATCCATCTCTTAAAGAATGCGCTAAAGAATGGACCTCTTTGCTTATAGCAGGATCAAAAACAAGTTGCAAAGTTCCTGACCTGTCTACAAGATCAACAAAAACAAGACCTCCGTGATCTCTTTTTCTCTTGACCCAGCCTGCAACACCAACTTCTAACCCCACTTCCTTTTTACCCAAGGTCCCGCAAAAATGACTTCTTTTTATCCTCATACCTTGCTTTCACCTTTTAGATATGATTTGATGTTCTCAAGTTGTTCTTCCTGTAAATATTCTTGATCTCCAGACCTCATATTCTTCAAAATGTATCTTTTTTGCTTCAACTCTTCCTCACCTATTATTAGAACCCAGGGAAAATTTTTTTTGCTTGCTCTTCTTAACCGTGAGGAAAGACTTCTTTTCTCATCAAAATCCATCCTCACCTGTATTCCCTGAGAACGAAGCGACCTCGCAATTAATATTCCCTTCTCTGTGCATCCTTTACCAAAGGGGATTATAAGAATACAGGGGGGAGCGGGAGGAAAAATTCTTGCATTTACCCTTTGCAAAACAAGAAAAAGTCTTTCAACTCCAATAGCAAAACCCATAGCAGGAATAGAAGGTCCCCCCAGCTCTTCTATCAGGTTATCATATCTTCCTCCAGCACAAATCGTATCCTGAGAACCAAGATAAGAGGACTTTATTTCAAATATGGTGCGGGTATAGTAATCAAGCCCTCTGACAAGGTAAGGGTCTACAACAAAGGGAATATCTAAACCGGAAAGTTTCTCTTTCACAGCTTCAAAATGCTCTTTACAAGAGGAACAGAGAAAATTTTCTATTGTTGGAGCTTTCTTTAATATAACATTGCATTTTTCATTCTTGCAATCAAGGATCCGCAAAGGATTAAAATAAAAACGCCTTTTACAGGTGTCACAGAGAAAGTTTATGTTTTTCTCAAGATAGGATTTCAATTTTATTATATAGTCTTTCCTGCAATCTTTACACCCTATACTGTTAAGGTTTATCTGGGGAGCATTAAGCCCCAGTCTCTTCAGGAAGAAGAAAGCCATCTCCAGTATCTCCACATCAATCCAGGGATTTTCTTCACCAAAGCATTCCACACCAATCTGATAAAATTCTCTCAAACGCCCTGCCTGGGGTCTTTCGTATCTAAACATAGGGCCCTGATAGCAAACCTTCCAGAGTTTTTCCTTTCTAAAGATTTTGTGCTCTATGTAAGCTCTTACAACCCCTGCAGTCCCTTCTGGTCTCAAAGAAATACTCCTTCCCCTTTTATCCTTAAACGTGTACATCTGTTTTCCAACGTCAGTTTCCTCTCCCACACTCCTTAGAAAAAGCTCTGTTTTTTCAAAAGTTGGTATCCTTATCTGTCTGTAACCATATAAGGAGAAAAAGAAGGTCGCTTCCTTTTCAATCAGAGAATAAGCCTCAGATTTTGGTGGTAATATATCCTCTACTCCTTTTGGTGCATTTATCATAAAACTTACCCTCTTTTGTATTTTTTAATCGCCTCTAAGTGATCTCTGTAAGTTGTGCTAAACTCGTGAGTTCCGTCTCCTCGCGCCACAAAGTAAAGATAATCAATCTTAGCAGGCCACAAAGTGGCCTTAACACTCTCTGTTCCAGGATTACATATAGGACCAGGAGGAAGACCTGGATAAATGTAGGTGTTATAAGAAGAAGGGTAAATAAGCATCTTTTTGTCAAGCCTAACATTAAAATCTCTCAGAGCATATTTAATTGTGGGATCTGCCATTAACTTCATTCCTTTTTTTAATCTGTTATAAAAAACTCCTGCAATAATTGGCTTTTCAAAATCAACCTTTGCCTCTTTTTCAACAATGGAAGCAAGAACTACAACTTCATGTAGAGAAAGAGGATTTTCCTTTTGGTTTAAGTAGGTATTGTATAAAGGTAAAACTTTTTGTTCAAATCTTGTGAGAAATTCCTTTACAACTTTCTCAGGGTCCTCATCCAGGGTAAAATAATAAGTGTCAGGAAAAAGATAACCTTCAAGACTCTTCTCATTTTTTAACCAGGGGAAATCTTTATAAAAAAGTCCTGCATTTTCAACAACCTCAAGAAATTTTTCTTCTTCAACTATCTTTCTTCTTGCAAGAATCCCTGCCACTTCCCACTTGGGAAGTCCCTCCGGGAATGTTATTTTATAAATTTTTACCTTTCCTTTTAAAAGCACATCAAAGGTTGAAAGTAAAGTTGGAGACTTAAACTCATAAACACCTGCTTTAAGTTTCCCCTCGCAATTTAAAATTTTAACAAGTAAGAGAAAAAAGTAAGGATTGCCTATTATCTTATTTTTATACAAGATAAAGGATATTTCCTTTGAATTTGCACCTTTTGGGATTTTAACCAGCACTTCTTTCCCGCTAAAAGAAGGAATGAAAAGATAAGAGGTAAAAAGCAAAATCAGAGAAAAAAGAAGAACCTTCCCTCCTCTTTTTAAAATGTCACCTTCTCTCCTTTTTTTCATCTTCTTCTTTTTTAATCTGATTAAGATAGTCCTGAAGCAAAATAGTCGCTGCTACTTTATCTTTTAATTTTTTTCTTTTTTTAATACTCAATCCCCCTTTTTTCAAAAGCTTTTCCGCCACAAGCGTGGTAAACCTTTCGTCCAGAAAAATAACCGGAAGACCTGTTGCTTTTTCTACAATTCTTGCAAATTCTCTTATTTTCTTTGCCTGTTCTCCCTCCCGTCCCTTAAGATCAAGAGGCATTCCTATAATTATCTTACCAACTTCATGAGACAAAACAAGCTTTTTTACGCATTTAATTTTTTCTTCAAGAGATGAGGTGGGAAACCTGATAGAGCATATTCCTTGCGCTATAGTATGGGAGGGATCGGAGATAGCTGCTCCAATACTTTTTTCACCTACATCTAAACAAAGTATTTTTTTCTTTAACGAAGGATTAACTTCCACTCCTTTTACCCAGGTATATAATCCGACTGCAACCTTCACAATAGACAACTTCGCCCCGTTTCATCTGTCCAATCAAAGAAGGAGAAACTTTCACATTGCATCCTGAACAAACTCCATCTTTCACCACGGCTACTGCAAGACCATCCCTCATTTTACGAAGTCTCTCGTACTGTTCGTAGTAAATACTTTTAATTTTAGAAGAGATATTTTCTCTTTCTACTATCAGATTCTCTCTTTCTTTTTTTACTTCTTCCAATTTATCTTTTATCTGTTCTTTTTCTTTTACAAGACTTTCCTTTTTTTTCTTAAGTTCTTTTTCAAGAGAGGGAAGAACACCAGATAGTATCTCTTCCTTTTCCATTAATTCTAAGATGCAGTCTTCTTCTTTATCTTTTTCTTTCTCCAAAATTGCTATCTCTCTTTCAAGTGCTTCAAATTCATCCTTAGATTTTACTTTGTATTTTTCATCCTCGTGTCTTTTTATTTTTCCCTCGAGTTCTTTTAGATGAAGTTCTCTTTCTAATTTCTCCTTTTTTGTATTTTTTAACTCCTGCTTTTTGTTTGAAAACTCCTCTTCAAGGTTTTTCAATTCTTCTTCTATTTCCTTAAGGCGGGAATGGAAAGATTTCTCGTCCTTTAAACTTTTATCAATTCTCGAATCTACATCCTGCAAGTTTATTAAAAGCTCTATTTCTCCCATCTACCCCCAATCCTTGTATGCTTCATGGTGCGGGGTGCTGGACTCGAACCAACGACCTCTTGCTTGTAAGGCAAGCGCTCTCCCACTGAGCTAACCCCGCAA
>JAGHCI010000153.1:0-8879 GCA_021160545.1 Candidatus Aerophobota bacterium
ATGAAAAAAGGGAAAAAGAGATAATTTACTACTTAGAATTACCCCCAAATAGTAAAAGAATAATAAGATATAAAGCGAGAACTATATAAAAATAGAAAGGGAGATGAAAATGGCCTATTCCACAGAAAATATAAGAAACCTTGTTCTTGCGGGTCAGCAGGGCTCAGGAAAAACTACTTTAATAGAGTCCGTGTTATATAACACAGGAGTAATAGGAAAACCCGGGAATGTTAGAGAAGGTAACACGGTCTGTGACTATGACTGGCTTGAAAAGGAAAGAGGTTTTACTATAAACCCTTCTGTTGCTTATGTGATGTGGAAAGATAAAAAGATAAACCTTATAGATACTCCAGGATTTGGTGATCTGGTAGAGAAGGTCCGTTTTACCCTTAAAGTTGTAGAAGGTGCAATTATAGTTGTCTCTTCTGACACTCTCTCAGGAAGTGAAACTCAGAAGGTTTCAAGGTACATCACAGAGGAGAAACTCCCCTCTCTTGTTTTTCTAAATAAGGTTGAAGACGAAGGAATTGATTTAAAGGGTACCCTTGAAAGATTGGAAAAACAGCTGAATTTAAAACCCGTGGTTTTAAGCTGGCCTATTTTCAAAGACAGAAAAATTGTGGGAGTTGTTGATGTAGTTGAGATGAAGGGGAAGGTCTACAATCAAGGGAAAGTTGAGGAGGTGACAATTCCTGAGGAAATTAAAGGAGAGGTGGAAGAGTTGAGAGAAAAACTCATGGAAGCTGTTGCAGAGGTAAATGATACCCTTACAGAAAAATATTTAGAAGAAGAAAAGCTCAGTCCTTCAGAGCTAAAAGAGGGTTTAAAAGAGGGTATTGCCAGAAGGGAAGTAATTCCTCTACTTGCAGGTTCTGCTTTGAATAATATTGGAATAGATATGATTTTAGATATTATATGCGAGTTTTTCCCTTCTCCCTTATGGAGAAAGTCTGTTAAAGGATTTACTCCAGGAAAGGAGGATAAGGAAGTTGAGGTTAAAGTAGGTTCTGAAGGAAGTTTATGTGCACAGGTATTTTTCACCCTTTTTGAACCTCACCTTGGTGAAGTGAGCTTTGTTAAAGTCTTCTCCGGACTTTTGTCTTCTGGAAGTAGCATATATAATGCGACAAGAGGAGTGGATGAGAAAATTGGTCAGATTTATCTTATGCGGGGGAACAGAAGAGAAGAGGTTCCTGAACTTGTTGCAGGAGATATAGGTGCTTTAACCAAACTTAAAAGTGCCCAGACAGGTGATACGTTTTGCACGAGGCAAAACCCGCTTGTTTTACCAAGAGTTGAATCCTCTGAGGCAAATACTTTTATTGCTTTAAAACCAAAAGACGAAAAAGATGAACAGAGATTAAGCGAGGCTTTATCCCGTCTTGCAAAGGTGGATCCTCTTCTTAAGGTGGAAACAGATAGAGAATCAGGTCAGACTATTCTCTCAGGTATGGGAGAGGTTCATCTTGAGCTTGTCATAAATAGAATAAAGAAAGATTTTAATGTGGATGTAGCCACAGAAGAACCTGAAATTCCCTACAGAGAGACAATTACAAAGCAAGCTGAGGCTCAAGGTAAGTACAAAAGGCAAACTGGTGGTAGAGGTCAGTATGGAGATGTCTGGCTCAGGATAAAACCTTTACCAAGGGGAGAGGGATTCAGGTTTAAAGACGAGATAAAAGGAGGTGTTGTTCCTGCAAGGTTTATTCCTTCTGTGGAAAAAGGTGTAAGAGAGGCCATGAAGAAGGGTAATCTTGCCAACTACCCTATGGTGGATATGGAAGTTACTCTGTTTGATGGTTCCTATCATCCTGTGGATTCCTCCGATATTGCTTTTCAGATTGCTGCATCAATGGGTTTGAAGAAGGCTGTGGAGGCAGCATCTCCAATTTTGCTGGAACCAATTATGGAACTTGAGGTTGAAGTGCCGAGCGAGTGTCTTGGTGATGTTAATGGAGACTTAAGTTCTCGCAGAGGTAGGATACTGGAGGTTCAGCCTCTGGGAGGAAGAGAAAAAATTAAAGCCCATGTCCCTCTTGCAGAACTTCGCAATTACTCCACTACTCTTCGTTCCATTACACAGGGAAGAGGAACGTTTACTCAGAGGTTTTCTCATTATGAGAGAGTTCCTGACGAGATAGCTCAGAAGATAATAGAGGTAAGAAAACCAAAAAAGGAAAATTAAAAATCAGGTAGTAAAGATGTTTTCTTCAGTAGTAAGAGTAAAAAATAAGTGGGAAAGTTTGGTACAGAGTTATGTTAGATGGCGGTGTGAAACTTTTGCTTTAAATAAAGTTTTGCTTTCTTTGTTTGTAGCCTTTGCCACAGCACTTGCTTCAAAAGTGTGTATACCCTTACCCTGGACCCCTGTTCCTATTACTGCTCAGACTCTTGTGGTTCTTTTAAGTGGGATTATTCTTGGAGGAGGGTATGCAGGAGCCTCACAAGTTATTTATGTAATTATGGGAGTTGCCGGGATCCCTGTTTTTTCAGGGTGGGGTGGTGGTATTGATTATCTTTCAGGACCTACGGGAGGTTATGTATTAGGATTTATAGCTGCCTCCCTTTTTGTGGGTCATTTTTATGATAGAGGGAGAAGAGGTTTCTGGCAGCTTTTTTTACTTCTTCTTGTCGCCAACTTTTTGCTTATTCATGGCTTTGGACTTTTACAACTTTACATGTGGCTTTCTTTTGCGAAAGGTGAAGCTTTCAATTTTTACAATTTATTGATGATAGGAAGCCTGCCTTTTGTTCCTGGCGATCTTGTTAAAATAGTAATTGTCGCAACTCTTGCAGGAGAGAAAAGAAAACATTAAAAGTTTTTCCAGTAAATGACAGCATTCTCTCCTGTATCATGGTAATATCCGGGTCTTATAGCTATTTTTTTAAATCCAACCTTCTCGTAAAGTTTTTGGGCAGCATAGTTTGTTTCTCTTACTTCCAGAGTTGCTCTTTTTATTCCTCTTTTTTTTGCCTCCTCCAGGACATAATTTAAGAGAGTCTTGCCAAATCCTTTTCTTCGGTAAAGAGGATGTACGGCAAATGTTACAATGTGAGCTTCATCATGTACCTTCCAGTATCCTATATATCCTACTACCTTCCCTTTAAATTCAAGGATATGATAATAGGCAAAATTTTTCTTTTTTATCTCAAGGTAAAAAAGTCGCGAAGTCCAGGGAGAGGGAAAAGAGGCTCTTTCAATACTTTCAACTTGGGGAATATCTTTTTCTTCCATTGGACGAATAATAATTTCATTTTCCTGAGGCATTTTTGTTGCCTTCCTGTCTGTGGATTATAGGTGGCGAAACATAAATAGGAGTTAAATTTAAAGGATCGTCAATTTTTTTCTTTCTTATATAATCAAGTGTCAGTTTGAGCAAAGGTTTATCTAAGGTGAATTTTTCTTTGAAAATAGAAAATTTTTCTTTGAAATTTACCTGAGGAAGATGACTTTCCGGATAAATAACAAGGATTATTTTCTTTTCTGTTAACTTTTCTGCTTCAACAAGGAGTTTTTCAGGGGTTAGAAAAAGATAATCTGTTAACCTTTTAATGTTTTCACCTTCTTTGTAAAAAAATGCAGAGAAAAAAGAATTCCTATATGCGGGGATTAATGAACACACAAATCCGGATAAGGGAAGACTTGAGGCGATAAGGTCAAGTGTGGGGATTCCTATAAGGTGCGTATTTAAGCAAAAAGAGAGAGACTTTGCGAGACTTATCCCAATTCTTATTCCTGTAAATGAACCAGGACCTTTGCTTACAGAGATAACACTTAATTTTTTGAGTGAAATTCCTGTTCTTTTGAAAATCTCGTCAATAGCTGGCAGAAGATGCTTTGAGGAGGAGAAGGAAGGAATGCTACAGGAGGCTAAAATCTCCTCCTTTTTGCTTAAAAAGACAATCCCTGTAGGAAGAGCTGTCTCTATCCCCAGAATTAACATTTTACCTCTTTTTTAATTTTTGATATAAGTTCAAGGTAATTTTTACCTTTTCTTGGCATAAGGAATATCTCTCTGAGATTAAAATTCTTTATTTTTATATTCACCTCAAGGTGTTCTGGAGGTAGAAGATTTAAAATTTTTTCTGCCCATTCTATTACCACCACGCCATTTTTGTCAGAGATATACTCTTCATAACCAAGCTCAAAAAGTTCATCCGAGCTTTTAATTCTGTAAAGGTCAAAATGATAAAGAGGATGAGAGGCTTGATATTCGTTGATTATAACAAAAGTTGGGCTTTTTACTCTTTCTTCTATTCCCATTCCCTTCGCTATACCTTGAGTAAGAGTGGTCTTCCCACTGCCAAGGTCGCCTATAAGGGCTATTACCGAGGGATAAAAGATATTTTTACCTATCAGAAACCCCAGGTTGAATGTTTCCTTTTCACTTTTTGTGTGAAGGATTAGCATCTTTTGTTTTTTTAAATTTTTTTATCCTTTCTACAAGGTTTTTTGTCGCTTTCAATACGTCCTCTTTTTCAAAAATAGCAGAGACAACGGCTATCCCGTCTACACCTGTTTTAAGAACCTCCTCCAGATTATCAAGAGATATCCCTCCAATTGCTACAACAGGGATTTTTGCCCTGCTTTTTACCTCAAATACAAGTTTACATCCAATTGAAGGGGAGGCATCGGGTTTTGTTGAAGTGGGGAATACAGGTCCTATACCAATATAATCTGCTCCTTCCTCTTCGGCAATTTTTGCCTGTTCTACGTTGTGGGTGGAGATACCTATTGTTTTTTCTTCTCCCATAATCTCTCTTGCTATTTTTAAAGGGATATCATCCTGACCCAGATGAACGCCATCAGCGTCACTTGCAAGAGCTATATCAATTCGGTCATTTATGATGAATGTTATATGAGGAGGGAGCATGTTTTTTATCTTTAAGGCTCTTTTTAGAAATTCTCTTGAGGAAAGCTCTTTTTCTCTTAATTGAAGTGCGGTTATTCCTCCTTTTATTGCCTGTTCCACTTTAGAGAAAAGCTCTTTCTCTGGTAGAGAGGATTTTGTTATAGCGTAGAGGGCATAGTTCCTTTTTTTTCTTAATTTTGTTTTTATCTGCTTTTCTATTTCATAGGTTTTAAACCGAAACTGGCGAAATTTTTCTCCCCAGGAAGGAAGAATTAATTTTCCAAATTCTTCAAGGCTTCTTTCTGCTTCCTGAACTCTTCTGAAATTGGCATCTATAAGTTCCAGAAATCCTTTCCTTTTTTCCTCCTTTAAGTTTTTTCCAACGTCTTTAAGAGAGGACCTTGAAATAATAAGCTTTTCTTTTCCTGGCAAGCTGTTGATTTCCTTTAAAATTAGATGACGCAGTGTCTTTAGCTCTTCTGTTAAGTCTTTATCATTCATGCAAAACCTTGTAATATCTTCAAGAACTCTCAATCCTTCACCAGCTCTATTTAAGTTGGCGTCAATTATTCTATATATTTTATTGAGAGAAAGCATTTTTACACCTTCAGATTACATGAAATGATTGAAGTGTAATTTAGCAAAACTTGGGGGTAAGTCAACTTTTCGCATCCTTTTTAATTGACATAAACGGGGTTTTCATTAGAATACCATCAAGAACCTCTTTAAATTTACAAAGATGAAAAAACTTATACTGGGTATTGATGAGGCAGGTAGAGGACCTGTAATAGGACCGATGATTATTTGTGGAGTGGTTGTAGAGGAGAGAGTTGTATCTGAGCTGGCAAGGATTGGAGTTAGGGATTCCAAGCTTCTTTCTCCTGAAAAAAGAGAAAGATTAAAAAGCCTTATTGAAGAAAGGGCAATGAGATGGGAATTTGTAGAGATTACTCCATCTGAGATAGACAGATACGGGATAAGTTTACCACAGATAAAGGGCATCTGTTATCTAATTGATAAATTATGCCCTCATGTAGTCTTTATTGATGCCCCCACTTCCAATCCGGCATCATATAAAAGAAAGTTAAAGGCTCTTTTGAAAGAAAAAAAGATTGAACTTGTTGTAGAGAATTTTGCTGACAGGAAGTACAGTATTGTCTCAGCAGCTTCCATAATGGCAAAAGTTGAAAGAGATAAGCACATAAAGGCTCTTTCTCTTAAATACGGAGATATTGGCTCTGGGTATCCTTCGGATAAAAGAACAATAGAATTTCTGAAAAAGTGCATGAGGGAAAAAAGAAAGTTTCCGGAGATAGTGAGAAAAAGATGGAAAACAGTGAAGGTAATTTCCAGGGAATTAAGAGAATGAGAAAAAAGAGCTTTCAAATTTTGGCTACTCTTGCAGGCTTTTTTTTCATATTGGTGGTGATTTTTTTAATTTTTTTCTGGAATAGAGGATACAAAGGCCCTTCCTTTGAAAGAAAGATTCCAGAAGTTCCTGTAATAGATATAACAGGAGTTGAGTTTACTCAGCTTGATGATGAAGGACAAAAACTGTGGATTCTTTTCGCAAGCGAGGCAGTAGAGTTTGAAAAAAGGACTGTTTTGAAAAATACAAGAGTCAGGTTATTTAAAGATGGACAACCTGTTTCTGAGGGAAGAGCAGATAGTATAGTGGTAGAAAATTCTACTTCTAACCTGTATCTTAAAGGGGATATTCACATTGTTTCCTACCGGGATGGAGCAGAGTTGAGAACCTCTGAACTTCAGTGGAACAACATGGAGAAGAAGCTTCGTACAGAAAGTGAGGTGATAATTAAAAGGAAAGGTTTTGTTATTGAGGGTGAGGGATTAATATGCAATCCTGATTTGAGCCTGATAATTATAAAAAATAAGGTTAGAACTTACTTTGAGGGAGGAATTGAATGAAAAAAGCTACCTTTTTGGTAACTGTTTTTATCCTGGGACTGATTTTTGCAGGAGGAGTTTTTGCTGAGGATAAAAAAGACAGGTTAATTGTTACCTCTGACAAGCAAAGTATAGACTACACCCAGAGGTTACTTGTCTACGAGGGGAATGCGAAGGTAGTCTGGAGGGAATACACTGTTGAGGCAGAGAAGGTGCAGGTTTTTTTAACCAAAGGGGATACCCTTGAAAAGATCATTGCAGAGGGTGAGGTGAAAATAAGCCAGGGAGAAAAAATGCAGGGTTTTTGTCAAAAGGTAACCTATCTTGTTGGGGAGGGAATTTTGGTCTTTGAGGGAGATGTTGTTTACCAGGATGAGAGAGAAAACAAACTTCAGGCTCAAAAGGTGACAGTTTGGATTAAGGAAAAAAAGCTCCAAGCAGAAGGGAGTCCAGTCACAGCCACTTATATCCTTGGAGGAGAGGAAGAAAATGTCGCTGGTGGTGAGTAACCTGACAAAGAGTTTCCAAAAAAAACCCATTATAAGAGATGTTTCTCTTGAGATGAAGAAGGGTCAGGTGGTGGGGCTTTTAGGTCCAAACGGTGCAGGAAAGACCACCACCTTTTATCTCATAGTAGGACTTATACGACCTGACAGGGGTAATATAATTTTAAATGGTGAAGATATAACAGATCTTCCCACTTACAAAAGAGCCCGTCGAGGGATTGCTTATCTTCCTCAAAATCCCTCTGTGTTCCAGAAGCTGACAGTTGAGGAGAATTTAATGGCTATTCTGGAGACTTTAGAACTTTCTGTTGGGGAGAGAAAAGAAAGGGCAAAGGAACTTATGAAGGAACTTGGAATTTATCATCTAAGAAAGAGGAAAGCTTATTTTCTCTCTGGAGGAGAAAGAAGAAGGGTGGAGATAGCAAGGGCACTTGTTATCTCACCTTCTTTTATTCTTCTGGATGAGCCATTTGCAGGGATAGATCCTATCACTGTGGCTGATATTCAGGGTATAATTTTTAACTTAAAGAAAAAAGGTATAGGAGTTCTGATAACAGACCATAATGTGAGAGAGACTCTTCAGATAACAGATTTTTCTTATATAGTGTATAAGGGAAGTATACTTCTTTCTGGAACAAGAGAGGAACTTACTCAAAGCGAGAAAGCAAAGAAGATTTTCCTTGGAGAAAAATTTAAACTTTAGATTTTCTATCCTTGAGATGAAAAAAGTAAGCAAGGGAGTTGGTGTTTTTTTATTTTTTTGCCTTTTTATTTTTTCTTTTTTTGCTCTGGGAAAAGATAAGGTGGAGATTCAGCTAAGAGAGGTTTTAATTCAGGCGGAGAAAATCAATGTGAATTTAGAAAAAGAGGAAATTGAGGGATGGGGCAATATTTCTCTTGAGCTTTATCCCTACAAAATCAGAGGAGAGGCTTTAAGATTTAATCTTAAAGACGAAAAAGGTTATATTCTGAAACCGGAAGGAAGAGAAGGACCTTTTATTTTTAAAGGTAAGATGGCTTTTCTTTCTCCTTCCAGGATAAATGTTGAAAGGGGATACTTTACTACCTGTGACTTGCCTTCTCCTCATTATCATATAAAAGCAAAAAAAATTGAGTTTTATGTTGGAGAAAAGGTTATTGTGAGAGATGCCTTCTTTTATCTTGGCTCTGTCCCTCTGTTCTGGAGTCCTCTTTATGTATATTACCTTAAAAAGAAAAATAGAGTAATGCTCCCTGATGTGGGATACAGTAAAGTTGCTGGAGGGTATGTTAAGGCAGGCTATATCTTTTATCCCTTTAAAGACACAGAGGGAGTTTTTCGACTTGAGTATAGAAAGAAGAAAGGATGGGCAACAAGTCTTGAACTTAATTATTCTTCGGGGAAGAAGGAAGGTGATGCCAGTTTATACTGTTTTAAGGAAAAAAATGCTGAGGCTTTGCGTGGGGTTGTAAGGGTTAAGTATTTTCATTTTATCCCCACCTCCTCTCTTTTAAAATTAAACATTGATTATCTAAGTGATAAAGATATACTGGATGAGTATTTTTCTAATTTATCTTTTGAAGAAAGGCAAATTTTTCCATCTTTTTTTGCCTTGGATTTAAGAAAAGAGGA
>JAGHCI010000067.1:0-5694 GCA_021160545.1 Candidatus Aerophobota bacterium
ACACCAGGGTAAAGTTTAACAGGGCGAATATTGGCATATAATCTGTATCTTCTCCTAAACCCCATCCCAGCATTAGGTCCCACTTCTGTTCCATCTTCAAATGTAACATCGGGGAGACCTGTTGCTCCCAAGAAAATTGCATCAGAGCCCTTACAACCTTTATCTGTCTCATCAGGAAAAGCAGTTCCATACTTTTTGTAAGTTAGAGCACCTGCCTCATACTCCTGCATATCAAGTTTAAATTCTCCTGAATACTCCTGCGCAGCTTTTAATACCTTAACACCTTCCCTTAAAACCTCAGGACCAATACCATCTCCTGGGATCAGAGCAATCTTATAAGTTCTCATTTTTGCTTTCCGTTTTATAGAAGTACTTCAAAACTCCTCTTTTTGCCCTCTTTAAATGTCTCTCAAAGAGAAATTTTACACGTTCCTTATTTCTTTCCTCAAAGGCTTTTTGCATTTCGATGTGATCTTCAAGGAGGCCTTCTGCATGCTTTGGGACATTTATTATAGCGGCATTAGCCCATCTTGTGTGTTTCCACAGCATATCTATTACTTTAACGAGCCATCTGTTTTTTGAAGCATTATAAAGGGTGAAGTGAATTTCCGTATTGACATCAAAATATTCCTCAAAATTTCTTTCTCGGGTTATCCTCTCCATTTTCTTTACAAGAGAAGAAAGTCTTATAATTTCCTCAGAGGAGAGATTTACAACTCCAACTTCTGCAGCAAAAGGCTCTAAGATAATCCTTAAGGTATAAATTTGTTCTATATCCTCTGCTGAAATTACAGCTACAGTTGGTGTTTTATGAGGAGTAAAATCTATAAGACCTTCACTTGCGAGCTTATTTACAGCATCTCTTACAGGTATTGTGCTAATACCAAGCTCCCTTGCAATAGTAGAAATTACGATTTTTTCCCTTGGTTTGAGATAACCGTTTTGAATCTGATGCTTCAGGTAGGTATAAACCATAGAATTCTTTGTCTGATAGTTTTCAAGAGGATTCTCTAATTTTTGCTCCATAATCCACCCCAAATAATATATCATATATCATTTATTAGCTATCATATACCATTATTTAAAAAAGTCAAGTAAATATCGTTTACATATTTTGAAGATATGGGGCCTGCTTTTTATAGCTGGTGAGGATTGGGACATTTAAAAGATAACCAACTGTAAACATAAAACGAAATCAACGAAGAAGGCCTATTAGCTCAAGTTACCCGATTTTTTATCTTCTCAAGCTTATCTATTATATCTTCCGGGTGAGGGGGGCATCCGGGGATGTAATATCCTTTATTCTTAAATTTCCTTGTACAAAGACCTATAAAGACAAGTTTCCCTTTTACTTTTTCAGGCATCCTGGCAAGCTGACCAAATACTATGTGGAAACCTTTTAAATACCCAAGCTTCCCCTCTCTTTCAAGATTGCTTATAATAGATTCCATATTGTGTCGACATCCACTACAGGCACCTCTCTCAAGAATAAACACCCCTTTTTCCTCATATTTTTTGAAATCAAGCTTAATTCTCTTAAAAGGTCTTATTATACTCTCAAGCCTCTCCCCCACAATCTCTATTTTAGATAAATCCGCACAACCAAGACCTTCTTTTTCTGCCAGTTTGACATATTCAATTTCCACAGGATCAATTCCCATTACGGTACTTGCTACACTATCTGCAGCCACTACATCTCTTGATACAATTATCACCCCAAGATTAACAGGCTCTCCATGAGTTGGACCAAGCCCTTCCATCCCCACTGTCCCATCTATTATGGTCAAATCAGGAAGAGCTACTTTATTCAGATCAACTATTGCCTGAGAAAGTCCCCATCTGTGAAATCTCTTTTTATCCTCTTCTCTAATTACACCTTTCATATTTTTAATCCCAAGAGTTGCTGGAAAAACATCATGAGTCTTCATTACAGGGATATTAACCACAACATCTGCCTCAAGGAAAATACGGGGTAATTTAATGCGATGTAAGACCTTTCCATATGGCACAGGAACATTCACCCACTCTGACCTCTTAAAATCAAAAAGCTCTACACCTTCTCTCTTTGCTACATCCCGCAAACCTGCCTTATCAAATGCCTTTTCTGTATCATAGCCAACTGCAGCTCCATCTGCAATAATCACCCTTTTTGCTCCCTTCTCCTTTGCTGTCCTGCATACAGCCTCAATTAAGAAGGGATTTGTTATAGTCCCTGTTTTATAATGGGCAGGCTTTATCAAGTTAGGCTTGATAATAACCATATCTCCCTGACAGATAAAAGTTTCACTCCCCCCAATAAGATCAAGAGCCCTGTCTAAGGCTTCTTTTATCGCTTGAAAGTTATGAATATCCGCACACCTAACTATTGAAACTGTGGGGTTTACAACCGAAAAATTCATAAAAACTCCTTTGAAAATGAGTAAATAAATTATTAGAAATTTTTCCCTCCAGGTCAATGTAAAAAGTCCGAGCAATTAAAAACTTTATCCTCTATTCTTGCTTAAAAAGGCAGGCGGGAATTTATCATCGTTATTACTTTATTGCTTGGAGAAATGAATTCTTTTTTATCCCTTTAAACATCTGTCTAAAAAGCCAAGGACCTCGGAGAAAGCTTTTTCTGCTGCCTCCTTATTATACTCCTTTCTATCGGCAAAGTTGAAAGCATGGTCTGCATCAGAATAAAGTTCTAATTTACAGTTTTTACCGTATTTTTTTATTCTCTCGTAAAGATTTTTAACCTCTTCTGGAGGAACCAACCTGTCTTTTTCTCCCTGCAGGATAAGTATATTTTCAGGAGCCTTTTTTAGAAGGTCTTCTTCTATTTTAAATTTCTCTTTGAAAAAAATTTCTTATCCTTTCCCACCCTGGAGGATAATAAAGAACAAGTGCTTTTATCTTTTGGCTCCATTTTGAAAGAACAGCAAGGGAAACTGCTGCTCCAAGGGAAAATCCCACAACCGCTAAAGACTCTTCTTTTGCAAAATTAGAGGATTTAAGATATCTTATTCCACCAAGTATATCCTCTTCTTCAAACAAAAATCTCTCTTCCTTTTTCTCAAACCATTCAGGAACAAGGACAATATACCCTCTTTTTGCAAGCTCTTTACCAAAATCTATATGATGATCTTTAAGACCTTCTGCACCGTGAAAAACAGCTATTCCAGGAAGAGAGGTTTTTCCTTGGGGAAAGCAAAGAAAAGCTCTAACTTCTCTTTTGCAACCTTTGTAAAATACTTCTTTTACCATATTACTTTTTAACTTCCAGGATAAAATCAAATCCCTCTGTGGTGTATTCTTTTATCAGGGAAGCTATCTTCGGCCAGGTCTCTTCATGTTCTTTTGTTTTCACCCAGGCAAGACGCTTTTCCTCTGTTTCAAAAACTATCTCTATTCTGTTACCTCTAAGAAAATTGAAACACAAAGTATTGCAAGATTCTGAATCCTCATCACTTCACTGAAACCTGCCCACAAAGCATCCATTCCTGATTTTTCCTCCTTAGCTTTGTTTTTGTCACAGATTCATATCACTTTTCCTCTATAACTATAGCGCGGCAAAAACTACTATCAAGTCCTTGAACCTTGTATGGAAGTGCCATAACGAAAAACCTTGGTTTTGTTATTTTATCAAGATTATCTACAATCTCTACAAAGACTGTACCCTTTTTCATCAGAATATCATGAAACCTGCGGACATTTTCAATACTATCACCCATCCTTATAAAATCAAGGACCAGCATTTTTACTTCTTTTTCTGCCATCCACTCTGCTGCCTCAGGTGTGAAAGTGGGAAGCTTAGATTTAATTTCTGAATAAACCTCTTGCTTGGATAACTTAACTTCTGTATCATTGCGTATCACAACAATATCACCCTTTTTAATCTCCCTTCCAATAGCCCTCTCACAGGTATCATCAGTAATTTTCATTTCTCTAACCGAAAACAATATCCCTGGACCATAAAAAGTTTCAAGAGGATAATCAGTAATTGATCTACCTTTACCGTAAAAATGTGCTTCAACTTCCACGTGTGTCCCAACATGTGAGTGAGTTTTTAAGATATCGTACCGAAAAGTTTTATCCTGTAGCAATGCTTTTTGAATAGCAAACGGACGATCCGGATCTTCTCCGGGAATTACAGTATAAGATATATCTATCAACTTGTACTTATCAGGATTAAAAAACATCTTAATCTCCCTTCCTTCATACTCTCATCCACTCAATTTAATTAAATTCCAGAGAGCATTTTTCTTAAATTCTCGCCATTCTCCTTCAACCACTGATACAAAATAACAACATCGGTTGAAATGCTAAAGTCACGCACACCAAGATCAATATACCTTTGGATATTTTCCAAATTCTTTACCTCTGCTCTTGGACGTATCCCCATCTTTAGCGCCGTTTTTATAACTTTAATCTCAGCCTCTTTTACATCTTGATGAGATTTTTGTCCGGGGATACCTAAACTCAAAGAATAATCACTTGGCCCAAATTGAACCATATCTATTCCCTTTACTGAAAGAATCTCCTCTAAATTATCAACAGCCTCCTTTTTTTCTATCATCAAAACTACAACAGCCTCATCCATTGCCTTAACATACTCTGGAGATCCACCCTCCAGCACATATCCTACACTTCTTCTCATGTGTGCACCATGGATGCCTTTTGTCTTAGGTGTTTCTGGCTTAACGATACGAACGCATTCTCTTGCATCTTCCACATTCCTCACATCTGCAAAGAGTATATTTTGTATTCCTGCTCCAAGTGCTCTTTGAGCAATAAAACCCCTTGGTTCCTGATCTACCTTCATCATAGATGACATATCAAAAAGCTCAGTTGCCCTTGCAATGTTTTCAAGGTCATGCAAATCCCATGGTGCATACTCACCCAGAAACTCTACATAGTCAACCACCCCTGTGTGGCCAATTACCTCTATAATGCCTGGCCAGGGGGTGAGTACACGTGTTCCTATAGTGGGTTTGCCTTCTCTTATCAGCTCCCTTAGTTTATTTTTTCTCATTTTCCTCTCCCTTTAAACTCTCCAGATGTTCTCTAACAGCCTCTTCGATAGAGTAAGAAGGAGACCATCCAAGTTCTTTTCTTGCCCATGTATCATCGTAGGAGGAAGGATAGGGAGAAAGAATTTTCCCATCTTCTTTATATCTTACCACCACATCAGGAACAAATTTTTTAGCAATTTCCACTACCTCTCTAATTGAGTGTGCTCCCCCTGCTACATTGTAGATGCGCTTTTTTGGATTTTCTGCTTTCCAAGCAAGAAGAAGTGCCTTCACAGCATCTTTAACATAAAGCCAGTCACCTTTCTCATCAGGATTTTCAATTTCCACAAACCCCTTTTTTGCAATCCTGTCAAGTATCTCACTTGAGAAAAGACGCGTTATACCCCTTTTTCTTCCCGGACCAAAAACCCAGGTAAAACGAAGCCCTCTAACATCAAGACCATATTTTCTGTTATACCAAAGACAAATATGCTCTGTTGCAAGTTTTGTTACTCCATAGAAGGTAAGGGGATTTTTGGAAGCATCATCCTCCACAGGCTCTTTTACATCCTTGCCAAATACAGAGATTGAGCTTATAAAGACAAATTTTTTTACACCAAAGAGCCTTGAAGCCTCCAAAAGGTTAAGCGTTCCCTTGAGGTTAATATCAAATCCTTTAAAAGGGTTTTCCTCACATACC
>JAGHCI010000083.1:0-6577 GCA_021160545.1 Candidatus Aerophobota bacterium
AAGTGGAATAAATTTTAATAATTACCTTAAATTGAATCAGATGGCTGGGGGAGGAGGATTCGAACCTCCACTACCAGATCCAGAGTCTGGCGTCCTACCATTAGACGATCCCCCATTTTTCTCTTAATAATGATATTAATATATTAAATTTTCACGCGTTTTCAATTCCTCAAAAGGTTCAAAGCTCTATCAATTCTTCTTAATACCTCTTCCTTCCCCAGGGCACAGGCAAGTTCAAAAAGACCGGGACCTTCCATTTTTCCTGTAAGAGCAACTCTTAATGGGTGAAACACTTTACTTGTAGAAAGCCCAAGTTCTTCTGATAATCTGCGCAGGGTTTCTTCAAGGTCTTTTTCTTCCAGAGATTTTTTTTCTTCCACCTCTTCCTTTATCCTCTTTAGCAAGAATGGGACATAATCTTTCTTTAACCTCTTTTCCACTGCTTTCTCATCGTAAGGAAAATCTTTCTCAAAGAAAAAATTTGCAAGCTTTGTAATATCGGAAAGAACTCTCAATCTATCTTTTTCTAACTTTACAATCTGTAACACTTTGTCATATTCATCAGTAGAAAGACCATCCTTCACCCATCCCTTTTTTTTCAGATAAGGAATTACAAGTTCTGTAAGTTTCCTGGTATCCATTTTTCTTATATATTCCGCATTCATCCATTCAAGCTTCTGGGGGTCAAAAACAGCAGGGCTTTTATTTACCCTTTCAAGAGAAAACTTTTCTATAAGTTCCTCCCTGGTAAAAAACTGCTGACTGTCGGGAGTTGACCACCCTAAAAGTGCAAGGTAATTAACCACCGCCCAGGGAAGATAACCTTTCTCTCTATAGTAGCTTACAGAGGTTGCTCCGTGCCTTTTGCTTAATTTGGAGCCATCCTTCCCTAAAATCATGGGAATGTGGGCGTAATAAGGTGGTTCAAATCCTAATGCATCATAAATTAAAAGTTGTCTCGGAGTATTGGAAAGATGATCATCACCCCTTATCACGTGAGTTATCTTCATCAAAGCGTCATCTATTACATTGGCAAAATTAAAAGTTGGAGTTCCATCTGATTTTAAAATAATAAAATCTCCTATCAATTTGCTATCAAAACTAACCTCACCTCTTAAAAGATCCTTTACCTTAATTACCCCCCCCTGAGGAACTCTAAATCTGAAAGTGGGCTTTCTTCCTTCTCTCTCAAACCTCCTCCTCTCCTCTGGAGATAAACTGCGACACCTTCCATCATACACAGGGGGAATTCCTTTCTCCTGCATCTTTTTCTTTTTAATCTCAAGCTCCTCTGGCAAGCAATAACAAAGATAAGCTTTTCCCTCCCTTAAAAGTTTATCTGCAAATTCTCTGTAAATATTAAGTCTCTCGGACTGAAAATAAGGTCCATACTCTCCTCCAACCTCAGGACCCTCATCCCAGTTTAATCCAAGCCACTTCAAATTCTCTATTATCGACCTTGTAAAATCCTCCTGGGAACGCAAAAGATCAGTATTTTCTATTCTCAATATAAACCTTCCCTTATGATGACGAGCAAAAAGCCAGTTAAAAAGAGCAGTCCTTACCCCCCCAATATGCAGCTCCCCCGTAGGACTGGGAGCAAAACGAACTCTTACCTGCATCTTCCTCTCTTATTTGTTTTTATGTCTGTTTGCTCTTCTTCTCTTTTTTCTTTTATGTTTGTTAATCTTTTTCTTCTTTCTTCTTTTGTCTGAAATAAGCAAAAACAAAGACTCTACCCCTTCCCATTCTAACGCCATTATCATCTTTTTACCTCAATGATATTATTAAGTATTGTTTGCCTTATATATTTTAAAATTTAGGAGGGTTTGTCAACCTTCGTTTGTCCGGGCAAAATTTTGAAGCTTCGCCTCGGCTATTTTTGCCTGAGAAGAAAGAGGATATCTTGAGATTAAATTCTGATATAATTTTAATGCTGCCTCCTTTCTGCCTAAGGCCTCACAACATCTTGCCTCTCCCAATACTGCTTCCGGAGCAACAGAAGTTTGAGCATACCTTTCCCTTATAATTTGATAGTATTTTATAGCTTCCTCGTAATTTCCTTTCTCTTCGCAAATTGAAGCAATCTTCAGCCTCATCCAGGGGGAAAAATAACTTTTAGGATATCTTTTTAAAAAATCCTTTATTAAATTAATACTCTTATCAGACTCACCCAGTCTGTAAAAACAATCAGCAAGATAAACAAACACTTCCTGTTTGTTTCCAGAAAAGAACTTCCGGGAGATAATTTCCTCAAAAAGCTCTGCTGCTTTTTTAAGATCACTTTTTTCCTGCTGTTTATCTTCCTCAGCTTGAGCTTTAAGGTAAAAATCCTTGCCCTCCAAGTACTTCTCATAAGTTAGTTTCCCTGCATAGCTTAAGTAAGCATATAGAAAAAACCCCGCTCCCAAAACAACCACAGATAGAATAAGAGATATTTTTAATACTTTTTTCCCTTTTTTAGAAAGAAAATAAGAAGTCTTGCTTTCTGCAGGTTTTCTCATTTTCACCCTCTTATTATATTAAGTTTTCCCCAGGCTCCAAGTCTTTTATCTTTAATTATCAACCCTCCCTTTATCTCAGGAATAGTTTTTAAGAATTTAATGCCTTTTTTAATGTCTTTTTCATCTTTTACAATGTTACCAACTGCCGTAGCTGCTGCATCGGCAAGAGCTGTGGAATGTGAAATTACAACTGCTGCATCGGCTTTTCCAAAACTTAGTGAATGTCCAAAAGTCCCCGCTGAGCAACAAATTCCGAGGGGGGTATCTTCTGGATTTATTAAAAGAGCAATTTTACCACTTAAAGGAGATTCTCCTGCATAAATACCAACCTTTCTTGATTTTGTAACCTTCATAAAGATATCTCCACCATTTTCAACTATAACCTGTTTGCACCTTACCAAAAGATCTCTCCCCACAAATTCAGCTATAGCTCCTGCTACAGCAGCCATAGGACCTACCCCCACCTTCTGAGAAGCTTCAGCCATGCATCTTACAATGGGAGGCATATTTTCCTCAACAGGATAAGGCTTCAATGTTTCCCTAAAGAGTGGATGATGATAAATGTATCTTTCAATATCCTGACGGTATTTTAAAAGAGCCTCCTCTGTTTCTCTCACCAGTTTTTTATCACAGAGAACAAGTAAATCACTTTCTTTAATCTGTACCCTGAAAAACAGAAGATCACCCGGCTTTATAAGTTCTCTATAAATAGGATCTTCAATTCTTTCTTTTTCATTATCAAACATAACCAGCCTACTTATCCTTTATTACTCTATTACTCTTCTGGAAGTTCTATTCCCACTGCTCTTTTTACCATCTGTCTAATTCTTTCCTCAGCTGCACCTTTTTTAATCTCCAGACTATCAGGGATTATCGTAATTACAGGCAAAGATTTTGTCTCACTGAGTTGAGAGATCAAATCCATGCAGTCCTTAGCTATAGACTCGGCAACAAAAATTATCCCATATTCACCTTTTTCTGCAGCCTCAAAAAGAGCTTTTCTTCCCTCTTTTGAATCCTCAACATGTCTTGCCTCACAGCCTGAAGCTCTAAAGGGAAAAGAGGCATCTCTATCTCCAATTATAAGTATCTTTAACACTTCCTCCTCCTTGACTTGCTATTTACCAACAGTAAAATTAGATGTCAAATGTTGAAGAAAACTCTCAAAGACAAATGGAAAAGTTTTTTAATCCTCATTGCCAACATAGCAGGGGGAAAAGTGTACCTATGTGATAGTTGTAAATTTGACTACAGAAGCTGTTCCAATCCAGACCATCCAAACGCCGTCAGATGTAAAAATTACCGTTCCCGTTATTAATTACAAACTAATCTCCCCCATTTGAGAGGGAGATAAAAATAATTTTTTTGCTCTTAAAATTGACCTTATTTTCTTTATTTCCACTTTTTTATGCATTATGTAATTTATTAAAGGCTCCCTCCCAAAGGTCACATAAAAACCTATCCGGGTGAAGTTAAGAATAAGTTCCTGTGCTAAACTGTCCAGAGTAAACAGGCTATTTTTTTCTTTCCACTCTCCCAGAGCTTTCTGAAAAAGGGAAATATAATCTGTGCCTTTTAAAATACCTAAAAAGGTTTCAAGAGACTCTCCAGCAAATTCCACTATAACCTTTTTCTCAAGACTCCCCTTATCAATTATAACCTCCTCCAAAATTCTTCTCTCTTCTTCTCTTTCTCTTCTCCACAACTTTATCCTTATGAAATTTTTGATATTTAAGACATCAGCCATAATTTCTCCCAGCTTCTTCAAAAAACTATCACCGTATCTTTCCAGCTCAGAATAAAACCTTATAAAGTACAATTTATCAAGAAAAAGATCAAGTTCTCTTGAAGATAAACCTCTCTCTGCCAGGCTCAGAGCTTCCTCTAATATATCCTTTAAAAAAGAAGGAAGAAAGAAAAAGTCCTGCTTTGCTATAGCTTTTAATAGAACTTCTGGACTTAAAACTCCCGATGTCGATAGATAATCTATTTTATCCACTTCCTGGGGAAGTTTTTTCTGAAGATAGAGTTTAAGCATAACTTTTAGATTATGGAAATCCTGTTCAATCCAGAAAAGATTGACAAGTTCAGGCTCCGGAGCAAAGCTTAAAAGCTCATAATGTGTTCTCCTCCATTCTTCCTCAAGACCCTTCTCAAATTCCTCAGGAAAACTGCAAATCTTCATTGACTCTGAGTAAGGGTAAAAACGCAAAAGAGTCTGAAAACTTTCCTCAAGATTCTTGCCTTCTTTGATCCTTGCAAAGTCTGTATCCTCAAGTAAATACTTCTCAAGACCTCTTATCCTACCTGTGGGATAAACATACCGACTATCTTTACTTGAGATTTCTAAATAATTCATTTTTCACCTCTTCCTCTCATAACTTCCACCAACTTTGTAACAATTTCCCGGGAGGAGTTAACTTTTGCCACCTGCTTTGTCTTTTCCTCCCACAAAGTTTTATTAAAACCGTTCTCTATAAAATTTTTAATCAATGAAATTAAGTTTTCCGAGTCGTTTAGTTCAAATGCAAGCCCCCTTTTAAGAAGGAATTCCTTGTTTTTCCTCTCTTGTCCAGCTATTGAATCGACAACTATCATAGGAAGAGCCTTACTTAAAGCCTCAGCTGTGGTGAGACCTCCTGGCTTTGTTATAAGGAGATCCGAAATCTCCATCAATTCATCTATTTCTCTTACATAACCGTAAACTCTAAAAGGAAAATTTAATTTTGAACTAAGTCTTTTCAGATTTTTTTTAAGCTTTTTATTGGTTCCTGTAACTACCATAATCTGCAAAGGCAGTTGACTATTACTTAAAACAGAAACAACCTCCTCAATTGCCCCAAGACCCTGCCCTCCTCCCATAACGAGTACAGTGAAAAGACCATCGTCCACTCGCCATTTCTTCCTTAAGTAATTTTTGTTCTTTTCTTCAGAAAACTGGGGAGAAATGGGAATTCCTGTCACCCATAGCTTATGTGAAGGTATCCCCCTCTTTAAACACTGCAGTTTTGATTCACTTTGGGGCAGAAAATATAAGTCCACATTTTTATAAAACCAGTAAGGATTTAAGTGAAAATCAGTAGGAACTGCCACCAGAAGAAAATCCATTTTTTTATCGTGTTTTATAACAGAACATATAGCACAGGAGAGGGAGTGAGTGCAAATAACAACATCAGGACCAAACGGTTTTATTACCTCCCTGTAGAATCTGTGATAATTCATTCGATACAAAATGTTTCTTAAAAGATAGGTTAAGATGTATACTTCTCTGCTGTCCCAAATAACATTCCAAAACCAGGGAGTGATTTTTATTAAAGTGTAATACAAGCTATCCAGACTGCAAGTTACGAAAGGATTTCCGTGACGGAAAAGATTTTCCTCTCTAATATTTACCCAGGGGTATTTCTCTTCAAATGCTTGCTTTATTGCCCTTGCCGCCTGCCTGTGACCAGAAACAGCGGAAACATAAACGATAAGAACTTTCATTTTGTATTTGTCTCAACAAACTTTTTCTTTTTAAATAAGAACCAGTGGTCAGGATAAAACTTAAGGTAATCCTCCATAACATATGCAAAACTCTGAGCTGCTTCTTTAAGAGCCTTATCCATCTCAACATCGTCTCTTACTCTGATAGGAGATTCCACGATCCCCTTTTGTTTCCCGGTCTTTCTATCTCTTATCATGAAAGCAGGACAAATCAAAGCTCCGGCTTTGTAAGCTATCTTAAATGGACCAGAAGCAAGAGATATTTTTTTTCCAAATAAAATAACGTCAATCCCCCTTTCCTGCTCATCAATTAAAGTAGCAACAACCTTATTCTGCTGCAAAAATTTTAATACCCTTTTTAAATGAGCAATTGACACAACCTTTACCTTACCTTTTTTCCTTAACTTCCTGAATAATTTATTAGTATAAGGATTTTTGTGGGGCCTTACAACAAAACAGACATCATACCCACAAAGAGCAAGAGCTATCCCTCCCCATTCCCAATTTCCAAAATGACAGGACAAAAGCAAAACACCTTTTTTTTCTCTCAACGCAGCATCAAGATTTTCAATTCCTACTGGTGTTAC
>JAGHCI010000068.1:0-5485 GCA_021160545.1 Candidatus Aerophobota bacterium
CTGTAGGAGGGGTTCGCCAGGTTTAACAGAAGTGCGTGGAAAATAGGAATTTTCCATTTCTCTATCCAATTCATTTGATTAATAAGAGAGGCAATATAACCTGCTCCAAAGCCGTTATCTATATTAACCACTGCAATTCCAGGACTGCAACTATTAAGCATACCAAGGAGAGCTGAAATTCCACCAAAATTTGCTCCATATCCTATACTTGTAGGAACAGCTATAACAGGTTTTTCCACAAGTCCCCCCACAAGACCAGGAAGTGCTCCTTCCATTCCCGCCACTACTATTAAAACATTGGCACTTTTTAAAAGTTCTTTTTCCTCCATTAAACGATGCACTCCTGCTATTCCCACATCATACAAAGTCTCAACCCTGTTCCCCATAACTTCAGCTGTGACCTTCGCCTCCTCTGCAACGGGGATATCTCCTGTTCCTGCAGAGATAACAAGAATAAATTTTTCCCTATTTTTCACAGACTTTGGTTCCCCTGCAACAACCACTCTTGCTACAGGATGATAAAAGACCTTATCGGTTAATTCCCTTACCACTTCGTAAACCTCTTTGCTGGCACGAGTTGCAAGAAGCAATTTATTCTTCTCCAGCATGGCTTTAGCAATAGATTTTATCTGATCTAAGGACTTTCCCTGACAAAAAATGACCTCCGGGAAACCTCTGCGAAGCTCACGATGATGGTCAATTCTTGCAAAACCAAGATTTTCAAAACAGAGATCCTTGAGCTTTTCCAAAGCCTCATCCAGGGAGAGCTCTCTTTTCTCTACTTTTCTTAACACATCTTTTATGTATTCCTTATCCATAATCCCTCGCTCCAGGACATATTTGGATTTTTATTCTATCCGAATACTTCCCAAAGTCAACAAAGGCAAAACCAATTTAAAAATTTTAGCCAATCTTTTGAGAGGAACGCATTTTAAAAAGAACAACTGAGATTAAACCACTAAAGAAAGGTATTACAAGAACACCCCATGTAATACCAATTTCCTGAGAGAGCCAGCCCACAAACCAGGGCAAAAAAGTACTACCAACACTTCCAATCCCGGTAAGAATCCCTATAACAAATCCAATATGCCCTGAGAAAATATTACCTCCCAGAGCACGCAATCCAGGAGAGACAAAGGAAAAAAGCATTCCTGAAAATATCAGGGACAAAACAATTAATAAAATTTCCGCAGTTAAAAAACTAAGCGTGAAAAATAAAGCAGAGCAACCTGTTGCAAAAATCAAAGAGATGTAAAGATCAACCTTATGGGAAAATCGAGCAAATAAAGCTCTCCCACCCATCATACTGATCCAGAACAAAGAAACACTGTAGCTTGCTACAGCAGGTGAAATATCTCTTGCTCTTGTCAGAAAAAAAGGTATCCAGGAATGATAGGAACTTTGCACTCCCATGGCAAGAAAATTAACAAGAGCAATAACCCAGAAGAATAAAGATAACGCCGGACGATGTCTTGAAAAATGTTCATTTATCCTTACAACTTCTGGTTTAATATCTTTTTTAAAAAAGAAGGAAAGAGATAAGGCAACAGTTCCCAGAAAAAAATAAAATGTATACCAGTCCACAGAAAAAGTAAGAATAGCACCCACCACCAGAGGACCTAAAAAAGCTCCCAAACCAAAGAAAACAAGCAAAAGGCTAAGATAACCTGCCCTTTTTTTAACAAAAATTTCGGCAAACAAAGAATTTGTTCCACAGTGCAACATCCCTCCACTTAACCCTATTAAAAAAAGAAAAACTAAGATAATCTTTATGCTGGTATGGAGAAAGAATATACAAAAAGAAGCTGCAGATAAAGATAGAGAAAAAAAGAAGAGTATAAAAGAAGCCCTACGAATGTTCCACACAAAGGAGGTAAAAATACCTGCTGTAAAAAAACCCATAGAGCTAAACACAACAGGATATCCAACCTGAGCAACTTCTAACTTGAAAAAATCTGCTATGGGAATAAGAAGAGGACCAAGAGAACCATTTGCCATACCAAAGGTAAACATTGCAAAATAAGAGGCAAACTTTACTCTTTTATCCATCAAATCGTTCTTCCCTTAGAGAGGTTCTTTAAAAAGGATAAAAATAATAATTCAAATTTGGCAAAAAGCAAGCTTGAAATTATGAATTTGAGGAAAAACTAAGAGGTAAGTTCTTTTTCCTCAGGCAGCTCTTCTAAGAGAACAACTTTGTCCTTTGCCTTTGTTAAAAAGTCAAGATAGTAGACATACAGGATTTTCTTTTTATTAAAATCGTCAAAATAGGCTTCTTTCACAGAAGCTGCCCGGGGAAGTCTCATTTTAAGGAAGTTATAATACCTTCCGTTCTTAGATATTCTAAAATCAAGGTGAGGACCTGTAGCAAGCCCGGTTGCTCCAACATATCCTATAACCTGTCCCTGATATACCTTTTTCCCTCTTCTTACACCTCTTGCTATCCTGGAAAGATGTCCATAGCTTGTAATGTATCCATTGGGATGTTTAATTTTTACCTGTTTCCCAAATCCTCCATTCCATCCAGCAAAAATAACCACTCCATCACCTATACTTGAAACAGGAGTCCCGGTAGGAGCTGCATAGTCTATTCCAAGGTGAGGACGGTAAATTTTAAGTATAGGGTGAAATCTTCTATAAGAAAAATAAGAGGATATTCTACGATAGTGCAGTGGAGAGCGCAGGAAACTTTTTCGTAAAGATTTTCCATCCGGTGTAAAATATCCTCTATGTCCTTCAGGGTCCTGATAAAATATAGCTGTATACTTCTTGCCCTGATTTACATACTGAGCAGCAAGTATTCTTCCTTCCATAAGAACATTTCCTTCTGGGCTGATATACCTTTCCCATATCATCTGAAAGGAATCACCTTTACGAGGATCTGTTAAAAAGTCTATTTCCCAGGAGAAAATGTCAGCAAAATTTAAAATAAGCTCATTGCTAATCCCCTCTTTTTTCATAGCCTCATAAAGAGAGGATTCAACCTCACCTTTTGCACCTATAAGGACCTTCTTTCTGGGAATTTCTTTTTTTTCTGCTACAAAGACACCTGGTTCTTTTTCTTCCACAACATAATAGTTAAGACCCTGAGGAAAGTATTTGAGAACCATAAGTCCATTTTCTTTCTCCTGTAATTCAACCCTGTCGCCCGGTCTGCAGTTTCTTGGATTCAAAAAACTTTTCAGTGACTTTGAGATGAGATAAATTTTTTGAGGGGAGATACCCTTCCTCTTTAAACATGTGTAAAGAGTATCGTTTCGACGAAGAGTTGCTGAAAATAAAAGCTTGTAAGATATCTTTTCCTTTCCGGAGGGGCTTTCTGCAGTTGGAAGAATATTTTGTTCCTTTGACCAAAAAGAATCGGAGCTTTCTTTCTCCTTCTGTAAATTTTCATCCTCGTATACTTGCAGGTGGTTATCTTCATGGTTTTTAAGCATCTTACTGTGCAACAAAATATTGTGCAACAAAATATCAGGAGGGTAAAATTTTGTAAAGATAAATCCGATTATTAATATACCAGAAATTATCCCGATTTTTAAAAGAACAGAGGACTTCTTTTTCTCCATTTTACATCCTTATCCTGTTTTGCCAAATTATACCAGAAAGTTAAAAATCAATCAAGACACCGTATTAAGAACTAACCTCACCTTGGAATTGTTCATCTTTCAGACTCTTTGCTTTCTCGTATTCCTCTATTGCTTTATCATAAATACCTTTTTTCATATAAATATCTCCCATAAGAGTATGAGCACTGTAATCATTGGGGAAAATATCTAAAAATTTTTTTAAAGTAGATTCTGCCTTGTCCAGATTCCCCTTTTCAAAGTAGATAGTCGCCAGGTTAAAAAGAGCATGAGGATTTTCCGGATTCACTTTCAGCTCTTTAAGATAAAAGTAACAGGCTTTCTGTAGGTCTTTTTTCTCATAGTAAAGATTCCCAAGGCAAAAATAGACGTCTTCAAATTTTTCTCTTTTTGTCAAAATAAATTCATACTGGGATATAGCATCATCTACCCTCTTTAATCTGGCATAACAGTATCCAAGATAATACCGGGCAAATAAGTCATCCGGATTTATGCCAACAGCTTTTTCAAGGTAAAGACTTGCTTGAGAAAATTTTTCAAGCTTGAGATAAATATACCCTGCCTCAAGATTGATATAGAAATTATCCGGGAAAATCTCTGCTGCCTTACAAATTATCTTCCTCGCCTCTTGGTAATTTCCTTTTTTCTGGTAAATCCTCTCAAGATAAATATAGGAGGAGGCATTTGTCGGGTCTTTTTTAATAGCCTCTTCAAGACATTCCTTTGCCTTCTCCAATTTTCCTTGCTTGAAGTAGACCTCTCCAAGATCTGCATATACGCCAGGAAAGTCGGGATTAATTTCTTTCACTTTCTCCAAAAACACTTCAGCCTCTTTAAATCTTCCCTGTAGTTGTAAAACTTTGGAAAGATTGTAAAGAGAGGGAATATGATCAGGGTCTTTTTCAAGTTCTTCTCTGTATTCTGCCTCTGCTTTTGAATAAAACTTTTTATAAAAATAAATATTCCCAAGCTGAAAATGAAGCTCTGGATAAGTCCCATTCAGTTTAAGACAGGCTTTTGCCTCAGCTTCTGCTGAAGTAAAATCTCCCGTGGCAAGATAGATAAGTAAAAGATTGTAGTGAGCTTCAAAACTATCTGGATTAATCTCTAAAGCTTTTTTAAACTCTTCCTTTGCCTTCTCGTACTGAGCCTCATTGTAATAGGCAACACCCAGATTAAGATGGAGAGAAAAATCTTCCCCGGAAAAAGCAAAAAAGGCAAAGCAAAGAGAAAAAAGAAGAAAAAAGAGAACCCCTTCTGTAATTTTCCTGGAAAGTCTACTTTTTTTCCTCAAGTTCATATCTTACCTCCATTTTTAATTTAATTTCTTTTTTATTCAACTCAGGAGGAAAAGGAGGGAAAGGAGAAGCCTCGAAAATTAACTTCTTTGCCGCCTCATTTAACTCAGGGTATTTACATGGCGATGTAATTTCAACTTCAAGAACTTTTCCTTTAAAAGAAATGGTAAAGCTTACTCCCACTTTTCCCTCAAAGCCTTTTTCTCTTGCAAGAGAAGGATAAACTTTTTTCTCTTGAATGATATTAAATATTCTTCTCAGATAGGCGTCAACCACAGGAGATGGAGAACTTCTCAAAAGAGAGGACAAAGGTTTTCTCTTCTGAGTATAGATTTTTCCTTTAGAGAAGGAAGGACAATAGGGAACAGAATTTAAGAAATTCTTCTCTATCTTCCTTCCCTGGGAGAAACTTTTCTCTGGTAGGGGAAGGTAGGAGAAAATTTCCTCCCCACCTTCCCCTCCAGGAGGGAGCATTGGCGACTTCAAAGAAGATAAAGTTTTTAATAAATAAAAGGGTTTTATCTTTAAAGCACAAAATTCTGGTGACATTATTTTTACTTTTTTCTCTTGAATGATATTAAATATTCTTCTCAGATAGGCGTC
>JAGHCI010000122.1:0-5840 GCA_021160545.1 Candidatus Aerophobota bacterium
CTTATATAAAGAATTCCACCAAGACTTAAGACAACACTCAACTCAGAGTGAGGAGGATTAAACCTTAAAAGTTCAGAAAAGAAAATTATAAAAATAATTAAAGTTATGACAAATGGTAAAATACCCTCACCCTTGAAATAAACTGCCACCGGGATACACAACCCGAGTAGAATGTTTCTTAAAATCACAGAATTTTTTAATGGAGGGTCCTTTTGAGATTTTGCTGCACCCTGATAAAATTCAAAAAGACCCACTCCAATTACAGCACACACAAGAGCAAGAAAAAAGTATCCACCTTTAAAAATCAAAAATATAAAAACAGGAATAAAGACAAAAGCAACAAGAAGTCTTTTAAGGAGCAAATTACTCTCCTTTTATTGCTCCAAATCTCCTCTCTCTCCGGGAAAAGTCCCTTAGAGCCTCATCCAGATGTTGCTCGTTAAAATCTGGCCAGAAAACAGGAGTAAACCAGAACTCAGTATAAGCAATCTGAAAGAGAAGGAAATTGCTTATCCTGAGTTCCCCCCCTGTTCTTATTAGAAGATCAGGATAGGGTAAATCCTCTGTATAAAGATACTTTTTAAAAAGGTCAACTTCTATATCCTGGGGAGATATTTTACCCTCTTTCACCATCATTGATAGTTTACGCACCGCATCTACTATTTCTTCCTGTCCCCCGTAGTTTATAGCAAGATTCAGAAAAAATCCTTCATTTTTCTCTGTCATCTTCATTGTTTTTTCAATTTTCTTCCTCAAGCTTAAGGGAAGCTCCTCAATTCTTCCAATAACCCTGAATCTTATATTTTCTTTCACCAGGTTCTCGCCTTCTCTATCAAGATAGTCCTCAAACCTTCTCATCAAAAACTCAACCTCCCTCCGGGGACGATTCCAGTTCTGTTTGGAAAAAGCATATAGGGTTAG
Organism: Candidatus Aerophobota bacterium; assembly: GCA_021160545.1. Lineage (GTDB taxonomy): Bacteria > Aerophobota > Aerophobia > Aerophobales > B3-G15 > CBFDTW01. Next base: position 922 of record JAGHCI010000122.1, read on the forward strand.
AACTTTCACTCCTTTTTTCCTGCAGATATCCACCATATCTTTTATCTTCTCCATTCCAACTCTGTGCCCCTCCACTCTTGGAAGCCCTCTTCTTTTGGCCCACCTTCCATTACCATCCATTATAATGGCAAGATGAGAAGGAATTTTTTCCTTATCATGTGAGGACATTTGAAACCTCTTTTTGCTGTATTTTATCTTTCCACCAGACTGAAGATAAAAAGAGCCTCTGCAACTTTTTCCTCTCCAACAAAACTTTCCGCCTCCACTTTTCCAAATGTTTTCTTTAAAGTTAAAATTTTAACCTTTGTTAAAAGTGTATCCCCGGGGAAAACAGGTCTCCTGAATCTTGCCTTATCAATACCTGCAAAATAGGCAAGTTTTCCCTGATTTTCACTTTTGTTTAAAAGATAAACTCCTGCAACCTGCGCCATAGCCTCCACAATTAAAGCAGCTGGAACCACAGGGTGACCGGGGAAGTGGCCTGAGAAAAACGGCTCATTAATCGTGAAATTTTTTATCCCCACAATTTCCCTTTCTCCCATGGAAAGTATCTTATCCACAAGGAGGAAAGGGTAGCGATGAGGGAGTATTTTTTCTATCTCCTTTGTGGTGAAAAGTGGAAGATTTTCACTCTGCCTTTTTTTCTCTTTCTTCTCGTCCATGATTTTCTCCAGTTTTTTTGCTAATTTAACGTTGAAAAGATGTCCTGCTTTTACTGCTATGACATGAGCTTTAAGAGGTCTTCCCACAAGATAAAGGTCACCTATTAAATCAAGTATTTTATGTCTTACAGGTTCGTTGGGAAATCTTAACCCTTCCCTGTTTACAACTCCCCTCTCATCTATAACCACCGCGTTCTCAAGTGAGCCTCCCTGAATAAGACCCCTCTTTTTTAAATCTTCCACCTCTCTCATAAATCCAAAAGTGCGCGAGGGTGCAATTTCTCTTATAAAAGTATCCCTGTTAATCACAAACTCGGCAAACTGTGACTTTAAGGGACTTGAGGGAAAATCAACAACGTAGGTTATTTTAAATTCATCACTGGGCAAAACAACAAGTTGTCTGCCATTCTCCTCCATCCACAGAGGTTCTTTCACCTCAAAAAATTTCTTAGGCTTATCCTGAGATAAAATCCCGGCAGAATTTATAAGTTCCACCCAGCAAAGAGCGCTACCATCACCTGCAGGAAACTCCTGTCCGCTCATCCTTATTGTGATATTATCTATCTCCATACCGCAAAGAGCAGCAAGAATATGTTCCACCGTGATGATCTTAACCTCTTTTTCTCCAATTGTCGTTCCCCTGTGATTTTCCACAACATTTGAAGCTCTTGCCTTTATGGAGGGTGAACCGGGCAAATCCTCCCTTACAAAAACAATTCCCTGGTCAGGAGGAGCAGGCTCTAAGGTTACCTTCACCTTTTCTCCTAAGTGAAGACTTATCCCCTCATAACTTACGCTTTTTTCAATCGTCTTTTGAAACTGCATCCTTAACCTCTTTCAAGGTTTTTTCAAGCTCCTGAATTTTCTTAAAAAATTCAGGAAGTCTGTGCACCATAGCTGTTACTCTCTTTTGCATCATGTGGTCTCTTGCAGGAATCCCCCATACAAAAGCACCCGAGGGGACATTCTTGGTAACACCTGACTTGGCACCAATTATAGCATTTTCCCCTATGGATACATGATCGGTAATGCCAACCTGTCCTGCCAGTATAGCACCACTTCCAATCTGCGAGCTTCCGGAAATACCCACAAGAGCCACAATGGCGACATTATCTCCAATTGTTACATTATGAGCAATATGCACAAGATTGTCAATCTTCGTCCCTTTTCCAATGCGTGTCTCGCCGGTTGTTGCTCTATCAACTGTAACATTGGCTCCAATTTCCACATCATCCTCAATAACAACTCTTCCTATCTGGGGAATTTTATAGTAAGTTTTATCCTCAAGCCTGACAAAACCAAATCCATCAGAGCCAATTACTGCTCCTGAGTGAATAACAACCCTTTTCCCCACCCACGTCTCATCAAGTAAGGTAACCTGAGGGTAGAGGAAGGTCTTTTCTCCTATTTTCACATTTTTCCCGAGATAACAAAATCCAGAAATGTAAGCATTTTTCCCGATTTCAACACCTTCTTCAACCACACAGTAAGGTCCTATGCTAACTCCTTCTTCTATTTTAACTTTATCTGCAATTACACAGGAAGGATGAATTCCCTTATACTTTTCCCTGGAGGGGGCAAAAACTTCAAGAACTTTTGCAAAGGCAAAGCGAGGGTTTTTCACCTTTATAACAGGTTTTGAAAAATTCCCGGTATTTTCCGGAACTATAACCGCAGATGCTCTTGACTTTTCTGCAGCCTTCAAAAACTTTTCAGAGACAGCAAAGGTAATCTCCCCTTCTTTTGCATCTTCAACCTTTGCTACTCCTTCTATGATAACACTCTCATCTCCCTCAACTTTACCCCCCACAATTTCTGCAAGTTCTTTTAAACTTTTTCCCTTCATTCCTTCTTTTCCTCATATTCCTTATTTAACTCTGCTATAACTTTTTCTGTAATATCCTGAGTTGGCGCACCATATACAAGGGCAGCTTTGTCAAAAACGTATATCAAACCTTCCTTTTCTGCTATCTCTTTTATCTTGTTAACAATGTCCTGCAGAAGTTCATGAGTGTATTGATCTTGCTTCTCCTTTATCTGAGAGGAAACCTGCTGACGAAGATTCTCAATCTCCTTCACCTTATCTGTAATCTCCTGCTGGCGCTCCTTTTTTGCCTCATCTGTTAAAAGAAACTGCTGAGCCTCATATTCCTTTTTTAATTTTTCAAGCTCGCCTCTTGCCTCTTCAAGTTTTTCTCTTGCTGCAGATGTTTCCTCTTGAAGCTTTTTCTCAAGATCCTTTTTTTTCTCGTATTGCTGAAACACCTTCTCAAGGTCAACATAAGCTGTCCTCTTAAAAACCTCCTCCAGAATATCACAACTTGCAACTCCAGAAAAAAGTCCCAAGCACAAAGAAAAAGCTAAAATCCCCAAAGCTACCATTTTAATCTTTCTCTGCATTAAAAACTCCTTTCTTTTTAATTTTTAAATTTTCACACTATATCCTCATTTTTTCCCAGGAGCCTTAAAATGTTTTTCTCTTTCTCCTCCATCAATCTCCTATCCTCATCCTCCTCATCTTTATATCCTAAAAGATGGAGAACTCCGTGAATTGCAAGAAGCAAAAGCTCATCCTCAAGAGGATGCCCTCTTTCTCTTGCCTCAAAAAGCGCCACCTCCGGACAGATAATAACCTCCCCCAAAAAATCCTTCGCAGGACCAACACCATCCTGCAGGGGAAAGGAAAGAACATCTGTAAGTGAATCTCTCCCTGTAAACTTCAAATTAATCTCCCTCATAAGCTCTGAGGAAACAAAAACAAGACCAACCTCCATTTTCTTTTTCACCTTTTCCTCGTCCAGAACTAAACAGACAGCTTTCTTGAGAAGCTCTTCAGGAATTTTTTCCCCCCACATATTGTTGATCTTTATTTTTCTCTGCAATTTCCAGCATCTCCTCAGGATATCTTTTTCTTGTATGAGAAAAACCTGTCAAAACTCTTGTGAAAGCCTCTGTGATAAGGCTTAAATCGCGCAGGGTAAGGTCTGCCTCTTCAAGCTGATGATCTTTTAACTTATTTTCTATAACCTTCTGAACTCTTTCCTTAATTTTTCTGGAACTTTTCTCTGAGGAAAAACGAAAATCAGCCTCAACAGAATCTGCCAGCATGACTATGGCTGCCTCCTTTGTTTGAGGTTTAGGTCCCGGATACCTGAAATCCGCCTCACTCACGGAGGCTTTCCTTTTTTTCTCCATAAGAGCCTTTCTGTAAAAATAAGCTATGAGGCTTGTTCCATGATGCTGTGCAATTATGTCTATAACAACCTGAGGCAATCTGAATATTCTGGCAAGCTCCACTCCATCTTTTACATGAGATATAATTATCATTGAAGAAAGATTAGGACTTACCCTTGCATGATAATCATCCACTCCTTTTACTCTCATATTCTCGTAAAAAAAGTGAGGCCGTGTAACCTTTCCTATGTCATGATAATAAGCTCCAACTCTTGCAAGAAGAGGATTGGCACCAATCTCCTCTGCGGCAGCAACTGCAAGAGAGGCAACTGTTATTGTATGATGGTAAGTTCCCGGTGCTTCTATGGAGAGTCTGTGCAGGAGAGGATGATTTAGGTCAGCAAGCTCAAGCAGACGAATGTCAGTTGTAATTCCAAAGTAAGTTTCAAAATAAGGCAAAGTTACATTAACAATAATACTTGAGAAAATGCCACTGCCAAGAGCCCAGAGAATTTGAGAAAAAAAATACATGGAAGAAAAACCCTGGAAAAGCCCCACCCCCACAAAGGCAAAAACACTTGCAACTCCCACCCAGAAACCCACTCTTGTTATATCAGTTCTCTGATGTATTATTGAGGCACCCAGGGCACCTGCTATTGCTCCACAAAACCACACAGGCAAAATCAAAAACTCCCCGGAAAAAAGCGTAAAAATAATACAGAGAAAAGATAAGGTTAAAATTGAAAGAGAGAGGTTAAAAAAAAGAGAAAAAAGTATGGATAAAAAAGCAAGAGGAAAGAAAATATCAGGTATCTGGGGAAGACTTACAACAACCTTTCCCATAAAAGTTGTGGCTATTATAATGATTGCAGAAAGCAAAAAATATTTTTTGGTTAGAAAGTCAGGATAAAAACGGAAAAGACACAAAGAGAAGATGCTGAGTAAAACCTGTATAACTATAAAAATGCCAAGGCTTTTATAAAGGGTAAGAGAAGAGAACAAAAAAAGATTCAAAAAAATTCCAGAACCTGTTCCCCAGAACCATATCCAGAAAGGAAGGTGTGAATAAGAGAAAAACTCCCC
>JAGHCI010000179.1:0-3630 GCA_021160545.1 Candidatus Aerophobota bacterium
CTCTCCTCCTTTAAATTTAATATATTATATTTTTTATCTTAAATGTTTCTCACCTCCTCTTTGTTTTTCTATCTTTTCCCTGCAAATCCTAAAATATTTTTTCAGAAAGATTTTTCTGCGAGGTTCCTTTGGTGAGGGTGTCTTCTCAAGGTGTCCGTTTCAACTCAACTTGGGAAGAAAGCAGAAGGGCTTTTCCGCGGAGAAACAAGCCTTTCTATCTTAACTTAAAGAACAAAAAGTTCATCTTCTTTTTTAAAGATACCATCATCATAGAGAATGTCAAGAATTCTGAAATTCTTTGATAGAAGTAGATTTTGGTGGTTTGACAAAAATGAATCGAACAGATAGCATAATTTTTAAAATATTGGAAATCAGGGTAAAGTTAATCAAACAGGAGAAGATCATGAAAGTAGAAATAAGGCAGGTAGATGGGTTAGCTATGATAGGGAAAGGTGAATCAAATCACTGGGTGGTAACAGATACTGCAAAAATTTATAAAGGACACGATGCTGGAACAAGACCAATGGAGCTTGTTCTCATTGCGTTGGGGGGTTGTGCAGCCATGGATATTATTTCTCTTCTTAGAAAGAAGAATGCTTCTCTTGAGAACTTGAAGGTAGAGATTGATGCAGAGCAAGCAAAAGATCATCCACGCGTATTCACAAATATAAAGGCCAATTTTATATTTTATGGCAAGGAAGTTAAAGAGGAAGATGTAGAATGGGCAGTTAATAAAACTTTTGAAAAGTACTGTCCTGTAGCGGCTATGCTTGCAGAAGCCTGTGAGATTGATTATTCCTGGCAGGTTTTGAAATGAAAATCTTACTGGTTGATCCGCCCTGTACTTCAAGAGTCTGGGAACCTCATAGCGAACATCTTGGAATTGGCTATCTTGCTTCAGAGCTCAGAGAGGAAGGTTTTGATGCTGAGATAATGGATGCAGGACTTTTGCGATGGTCACCAACAAGAACATGCAGGGAAATCTTAAAGAGAAAACCAGATATTCTGGGGATTTCGGTTGTCCAACCCGCGGTTAAAAACACCTTCTTTATAGTTAAATTCTTAAGAGAGAAAGGATTAAAGTCTCATATTTGTCTTGGTGGGCACTTTGTTACCTTAAAAACAGAGGCTGTTCTTCAAAATTTTCCTTCTGTTGATTCTGTGGTCTATGGAGAAGGAGATATAACTTTTCCTCTTCTGGTGAAGAAGATTTCAAATAATGAAGACTGGAAATGTATTGAGGGAATAGGTTATAGAGAGGAGGGTAGGGTAGTTATAAATCCACCCCGACCACTCGTTGAAAATCTTGATGGGCTCCCCTTTCCCGCAAGAGATACTCTCCCTCTTGTTTTAAGATGGGGGAGAAACCCTATAGTTATCACAAGCAAGGGGTGTTATGGAAAGTGTATATTCTGTGGTCCCCGTGCTTTTTATGAAAAATCTCCTGGTAGGAAATGGAGGGGGAGAAGCGCAGAAAATGTCCTGGAGGAGCTTGAGTATCTTTATAAAAAATGGGAGGTCGAAGTTGTTGATTTTTTAGATGATAATTTCTTTGGTCCAGGAGAAAAAGGAAAAAAGAGGGCAGAGGATATTGCAAAGGGGCTTATAAAGAGAAAAATACCTGTCAAGTTTAGTATAGAATGCCGTGTTGATAATGTGGAGAGAGAGCTTTTTTCTCTTTTAAAAAAAGCAGGTCTTTACGAGGTTAGATTGGGAGTTGAATCAGGTGTCCAGAAGATACTTGACAGGTATGGCAAAGGTGTGACTGTGGAGGATAACAAAAAAGCCGTTAAGACCCTGAAAGAGCTTGGTATAGATTGCAAAATAGGGTTTATTCCTGCAGATCCCTGGATGAACTTTGAAGAGTTTCTTGAGAATGGGCAGTTTTTAAGAGAGTTAGGAAGCCCTTCTGCTTTTAACATAACCCGGCTTTCGGTTGTTGCTGGGACACCTCTTGAAGAAATTCTCAGAAAAGAAGGGAAGCTTATCGAGAAATCATTTTATGAATTTGATTACTACTTTTCTGATAAGAAAGTTAAATTCTTATACAGCGTTTACCGAACAATTCAAGTTATCCAGAACCTCTACCATCGTTTCATAAGTAGAATAGATATTGCTTTACGTGACCTTAAATATTATCTTGGAAAAGTAAGGTTAAATCTTCCCATTCCTTTTTCAGATCAATAATGTGAATCACCTTCCATCCTCTTTGCTGAAGAGCTTTCCCCACAAATCTACGATGGCACTTCCAGGGAAGCCTCTCTGCACATATAAAAACACAAACCCTTTTATGGCTATTTTCTCAAGTTTTTCTACTCCTTTCTTAAAAAACTCCTTCTCTGTATATTTTTCATATCCACCTTTCCTGTATCCTCCCAGCTCTTTGCCAAGGTAAAAATAAGCGATATTTTCTTCTTTTAGAGCTTTTTCGAGATTTTCTTTTTTAAAATGTTCCCACCTACTTGTGGGAAATCGGCGAATATCAATTACACAGTCAATTTTATAGAACTTTAAAATGTCTAAAAATTCTTCTATTTTTCTGTTACTCGTGCCCAAAGTGTATATTTTCCCATGAGCATTAATAGTCATTTCCTAAAAGATGAATATTGCCTATTCTTACATTTTTTAACCCTTCTTTTCTGGCAGCTTCAAGACATTTCTCTGCGTGGCTTTTAGAGGTCGTCGGAAGGTCGTGCATATAAAATTGAGGGTAAAAACAAAGAAGGGTATAAGGAATTTCGGGATTAAGTGATGATATAAAGCCTGCTATGCCTTTTACTTCATTCTCATCAACATATCCTGGAACAAGGAGAGTGCTTGCTATAAGAAAAGGAGGCTTTTTTCTTTTTTCTATAAAAGAGGCAAGGTATTTAAAATTCTCCAGGGTTCTTTTATTGCTCACTCCACAGAGGGCAAGGTGAGTTTCCTCATTCCACGCTTTAAGATCAAATTTAATACATCCTCCTGATTCAAGGGAGATTTCTGCCATTTCGTCGAGAAATTCAGGTGATACACTTCCATTTGTTTCCCAGCAAATTCGCATTATTCTTCCTTCTGTCTTTTCTCTTGCTAAGTGGGCTACCTTGAGGGAATGGGTAATTTGGCAGGAAGGGTCGCCACCAAAAAAGCATATACAGGATGTTTTCCGGTCAATAACATCTACAAGTTTTTCGGGTGATATAGCTTTCTTTGCTATGGGATTTTCTCTCCAGTGCCAGTTTTGACAAAAAAGACAGTTAAAAGAACACCCATAGTAGAAAATAGCAAGATTTTTATATCCGTATTCAGGCCCTTTTTTATAGGAAAATTCAGGATACCCTTTTTCACTTCCTCCTGCACATATCCAACTTGCCACGCAATTTGTAGGAAGATTATCAAAGTACCAGTCAAGATATCCTGCTGATAAGGAAGCTCCCTCTAACTTATTTTTTTTGTTTTCCCTCAATCCGCAGAAGCTTTTTTGTCCTGGAGGTATGCTACACTCATTTAAACAAAGTTTACATCTTAAACCTTTCTCCTCTGCGGGAGGTACAGGAGGAAGATCAAATGCTTCTCTTGTCTTTTTATGGGCTTTTTCTATTAGAAATTTCACTTCATCAAATTCTTCCCTTATACATTCAACACATACAC
>JAGHCI010000176.1:0-16562 GCA_021160545.1 Candidatus Aerophobota bacterium
AAATACTGATTATTGCTTTATCTTGTTTTTCCTTCCTTCTATTAATTTTTGAAATTAGTATTAGTTTATTTTGAGCAGGTGATTATTTTTTTCAGGGAAAGAAAAAGGCGAGAAAATAACTTCTGTATCAGGGTAGGTGTCCAAAATGGGCATTTGCATTGTATCAGAGCTTCTTGGTGTGGAACCAGAAAAAATAGCAAAGGTTAAGGAGGTTAGAGAGATTTTGGATAGAGCTGTTTCTGAGTCTGGTCTTCACATTATTGCCTCTCCTCTTTTTTATCAATTTAGTCCTCAGGGGGTATCTGCTGTTTATCTTTTAAGAGAGTCCCATCTTAGCATTCATACATGGCCAGAATACAGGTATGCGGCTCTTGATATATTCACCTGTGGGGATAGCCTTTCAGCGTTGAAGGCATTTGAGTTTATAATAAAAGCATTTAAACCAGAAGAAGTTAGAAAACAGATGATAAAGAGGGAGATTTATGAATACAAAAAAGTTAGAAACCCAAATTGTGCACAATCTGGCTAAGTCGAGAAAAAGTATCTGGGAACTTCTGGCTTTAGACCACTTTCCTTTGAAGGATTTTATAGAGGTGGTTAACAGGCTTTATAAAGAAGGTATTATTGACTCGGATGGAGAAAGTTTATTTTTGACAGAGAAAGGAAAAAAGAAAGTTGACTCAGAGTATCTTGAGTTTGAAAGCAGGTTATGTGAGAAGTGCTGTGGGAAGAGGGTGGTTTTTGGTGAAAGATTTAATGAGATACTGGAAAAATTCAGAGAAATAGTTAAAAGAAGACCTTTGCCTACCCTGGATTATTTCCAGGGCTATATGCGTGAATATGATACGGTTGCAAGAGTTGCTTTGATGCATTATTATGGCGACTTGTGCAGGAAAGATTTTATTTTAATAGGAGATGACGATCTGCTCAGTATAGCTCTTTCTTTGTCCGGCTTTCCCTCAAGAATAGTGGTTCTGGATATAGATGGAAGAATTAGCGAGTTTTTAAAAGAAGTTAACAGGCAATACGGTTTTAATATTGAATTCCATAAGTATGATGTGAGCGATCCTTTGCCTGAAGAGTTTGTCGGAAAATTTGATGTGTTTTCTTCTGAACCGCTTGAGACATTGAGTGGCTTAAAGGCATTTGTTCTGCGCGGAATTGTGAGCCTCAAAGATAATGGCGTTGGTTATTTTGGGTTGACCACTCTTGAAGCCTCACCTGAAAAATGGCTTTCAATAGAGAAAATGGTAACAGAGAAAGGTTGTATGATAACTGATATAATAAGAGACTTTTCTTTCTATCCCACCACTTATGATTCTGTGAGCTATGAAACATTTGTTGCTAAGTTTGAGTTTCCGGTAAAGAAAAACCCTGGAGTTGATTGGTACAGGTCGTCTTTATTTAGAATTGAAGTTTTAAAAAGGCCCTCACCTGATATAAATGAAAAAGTAAAAATAGAAGCTATAGATCCCGAAGACGATGTAACCTATCCCAATTTTTATAGAAAAATATGAAGCTTATTTGCCACCTTGGTTTGGATGGTTTGGATCGAAACCATTTCCATAAAATAAATTTGCAATTTGGCCGATTTTGACTATTATTTTTGCCTAATAATCCTTCGACTATAAAACACGGAAGATAAATTGAGAAAAAAGGCAGTATTTTTTTTAATCACCTTTTCTCATGCTCTGGTTCATATAGTCCCTGCAAGTCTTTCTCCACTTCTTCCCTTTATTAGAGAAGAATTCAGACTCTCCTACACCTATGTTGGAATTTTAACCTTTATCTTGAGTCTTTGCTGGGCTTTTTCCAGTATTCCTGCAGGAATAATTGCCGATAGAGTTAACAAAAATAAACTGCTTCTTTTTATATTCGCATCCCTTGGATTTTTGTCAGTTAGCATAGCGTTCATGTCGACGTTTTCTGGTGTTGTATTAATTTTGATTTTTCTTTCCCTTTCTGTGGGATTTTTTCATCCCCCTGCTTATACCTATATTTCAAGGGTATTTTCCAGCGAAAGAGGAAAAACAATCGGTGCATTTGAGACAGGTGGAAGCTTAGGGGTTCTTATTGCCCCTCTTGTAGCAGGATTAGTTGGTTCTTATTTTGGATGGAGGTATGTTTATACTTTGTGGGCAGTTCCTTCCTTTGCAGTGGCTTTTATTTTTTATACTTACAGGTTATCCTTGTTGAAGGAGGAAATACCGGCAAAAGATGGTAAAGTAAATAAAACTTCCTCTTTTTCTCATACAGGGGAAAAATCTACTGCTGGCTCCTCTCTTAAAATAATTTACTTAGCTCAAGGGTTTTTTGGTTTTATTTCAGGTGGAAGTGTCTCCTTTCTTCCTCTTTTTCTTACCGATGTTCACAAGTTATCGCCTGTTGTTGCAGGAGGAATGTTGACCATGTTCCTTGCAGGTGGTGTTGTAGGAAAGATAGTTGGAGGGAGGTATTCTGACATACTTGGAGCAAGGAAAGTTATAGTGTTAGGTTTCTTTTTTACTTTTCTTTTTCTTGTTTTGGCTTCTTTTTTAAAGGGTCTTTTTCTAATTCCTGCTTTAATTCTGGCAGGTATTTCCTTGTTTATGATTTTGCCAGCTCTTTTTGTTTTTACAAGTCAGGTTGCCCTTGTTGACCTTGGACTTGCCTACGGTATTCAGATTTTATCTGGATCTGGATTTGGAGCTTTTTCCAGAATTATAGCGGGAGTGGTAAGTGATTTTTTAGGTATAAGATATGTGTTTTTCCTCTTATCATTTTTTGCTTTTTTCTCTGCTCTCTTTTTACAAGTTTATTTAAAAGATGCAAATGATGGGCGTGAGGTTGATTTTGATTCAAGAAAGGAAAATAAAAGATAGCTTGCTACAGGAGAATAATTTTATAAAATGTGAATGTGAGAGATTTTTCTGAAAGGAGGTGAATAATGAAAGAAGTTGCTATTTATAAAAAACCTGATGTGAAACTTTCCCGGATGGTAATTGGTTTTTCGGGCTGGATGGATGGAGGAAATGTATCCACTGGAACCGTTAAGTATTTGAAGAATAAACTTAAAGCCGAAAAATTTGCCGAGATAAAACCTGAAAAGTTCTACATATTTAACCTACCCGGGACAATGCAGGAAGTTGCCCGTTTCAGGCCTCACACGAGGATAAAAGAAGGTCTTATAGAGGTATTTGAATATCCCAAAAATGAGTTTTTCTTCAGTGAAGAAAAAAATATTATTCTTTTTTCTGGCAAAGAACCAAACTTAGGATGGAATGAATATGCAAATTGTATTTTCTTTCTGGGAGAAAGATTTGGATTAGAGGAGATTTACTTTGCAGGAAGCGTCGCAGGAGCAATTCCTCACACAAGAGAGGTTAGAATCACCTGCTCTGTTTCTGACAAAGAACAAAAGGAAAGATTGAAAGGTTATGATGTGAGATTTACAGAATACGAGGGTCCGGCAAGTATTGTGACCTTTCTTACCAAAATTTCAAAAGAAAAGGGAATAAAAATGGTAAGTCTTGTTGCCGAGATTCCTCTTTATATCCAGACAGAAAATCCCAAAGCGATTAAAGCTATAATGAAAAGGCTGGTTAAACTTTTGAATCTTGAGATAGATTTAAGTGACCTGTCTAAAATGAGCGATGAATTTGAGAAAAATGTGAATATAGCCTTAGCAAGAGAACCCAAACTTGCAGAGCAAGTGAAAAAACTTGAGGAAGCTTACGATAAAGAGTTTTTTGACGATCAGAAAGAGGAATTTGAAAGCTGGCTCAAAAAATATGGGATTGATAAGCTTAATTAAGAAGGTGGTCTGAGAATGAAAAAAGCTCTTTTAATTGTTGATGTCCAGAATGATTTTTGTCCTGGTGGTGCTTTGGCTGTCCCTGAAGGGGATAAGGTAGTTCCCACCTTAAATAGATATATTGAGCTTTTCTCAAAAAAAAGCTTTCCAATCTTTGCCTCCCGTGATTGGCACCCTGAGAAAACAAGGCATTTTAAAGAATTTGGTGGCCTCTGGCCAGAACACTGTGTTCAAGGGACAAAAGGAGCAGAATTTCATCCTGGACTCTTATTACCTGAAAATACAATAGTTGTATCCAAAGGTATGGACCCTGACAAGGATAGTTATTCTGTTTTTGAAGCATTTGACTTTCAAGGAAGAAGATTTGACGATATTCTTCGTTCTATGGGGATTGTTGAACTTTACGTTGGAGGAATTGCTACCGATTATTGTGTTAAAGAATCAGTCCTTGACGCACTCAAAAAAGGTTTTAAAATTAACCTTTTAATAGATGCTGTAAAAGGTGTTGATGAAGCTCAATCTCGCAGAGCAATAGAAAAGATGCTTTCTTTGGGTGCAGAGAAGAAAAAATTTGAAGAGGTTGTCAAAGAATTAAGCAGGTTTTGTTAGGTTTTTGTAAAGTTTTGTTTTTGTAGGTCCTATTGACTTTGAACTCGAGCCTATTAGAATTTATCCCAAAAAATAACACAGAGCTCAAGGAGGAAAACTCATGGCAAAGACTGTTGCAGTTCTTACAGGTGGAGGGCATGCTGCAGGTCTTAATGCGGGAATAGCGGGGGTTATTCAGAGGGCAAAAGAGAAAGGTTGGAAAATTTACGGCGCACTTGATGGCTGGCAGGGGGTGGTTGAAAACAAATACGTTGACCTGACAGATTGTGATCCAATGAGCATTGTCAACAAGGGGGGTTCAATTTTAGGTTCAAGTAGAGTAAGGCCTGAACCTCAACAGGTGGTTGACTCAATGAAAAAAAACAGGATTGATGCTCTTGTAGCTCTTGGGGGAGAAGATACACTTGGTGCTTTATGGAGTGTTTACAGAGAATTTAAAAGTCCTGTTGTAGGATGGCCAAAAACAATGGATAACGATCTTTCGGAGACCTATTTTACCATTGGTTATCCAACTGCGGTGACAGTTGCGTCCTGTGCTGTTGCAAAGTCCTTTGATACTGCCTGCACTCATGGAAGGGTAGTTATTGCAGTGCTTTTTGGTCGCCATACTGACTGGGTGGCAGCAGGAGCAGGGGCTTTTGGTAGTGCTGACTTTGTGGTTCCTGCAGAGAAATCCTGCAGTCTGGATGATATTTGCGGGAAAATAGAAGAGATTTTCTCTGAAAGGGAAAAGACCTTTGGCAAAGGATTCGCGGTGATAGTTGTGGCAGAGGGTGCAAGTATAAGTGGACTTGAATCTCATGTTCGTCAGCAGGAAAAGGAGCTTGATCAATATGGACATGTAAAGCTTGACTCCAATCTTCTGGCAAGTTATCTTTCAAGTGCAATTAAACAATCAACAAAAAAAATTTTTGGAAAGCCAATTGGAACAGCCCCTATAGTTTTTACCTATGAACTAAGGAACGGTCACCCTGTTTGGGTGGACATGGAATTTGGCTATAAACTGGGAATAAAATGCGTTGATATGATTGAGGAAGGAGAGATAGGGAAGGTGGCTGTTATACAAAAAGAAGGAGAAGAGCTTAAGATAGGTTCTTCTTCTCTTGAAAAGGCTGTTAAAGTAAGAAAAATGGAGGGAACAGGGTTTTTTGATTACGATAGTTTAAAGCCGACACAGGCATTTATTGACTACGGAAAACCCTTTCTGGGAAAACCGAGAGAAAGACAAATCAACATGGTGGATAGAACTCATCTTATCTCTTAATAGAAGGGTCAAGCCTTCTTAATACAAACTTTCTTTTTTCAAAATAGCTTACTTTTCTGATCTCAACACCATGGTGACCGGCACAGATCACTTTGTCTTCACTATCAAGAATTCTGTTGCCGTTATCCTCGTAAAGGACAAGAAGATGATAAGTGGGGGATACTGTTATTAAAAGGTCCCCCACTTGCAGATCAGAGGGGGAAGAGCCTATTTTGATTTTTACCCTTTTCCCCTTTTCATTTAAGAATACATCACCAAAATCAAACATAAAAAGACCTTTTTCATTGTAAATTTCTACCCTTAGAGGGAAAGGGTGAATAATGGCTACTTTCCCTCTGTTAAAAGACGCATCTAAAATTTCTTCCTTAAAATTTATAACTTTTATAAATTTTCCTTCCATATTATAAACGGCTATTTTTCCCTTCTGAAGAGGAAAATAGAGATATCTTTCTCCGAGAGAAAAAGTACCAACAAAGTTTTGTTCTTTGTCATTAATTTTTTCAAGAGAAATTGTTTTAAGTCTTTTTCCTTGCTGGTCAAAAATGTAGATTTTGTAAAGGTCAAAAAGATATAATCTTTTTTCATTATCATCAGAGTTTTTCACCTCTATTCCCACAGGGGTGATTTTCACCTTGCAGGTGTAATCTTTTTCTTTTATTTTTATAATTCTTTCCACCTCAGGCACAAAAAGTTCTTTTATTTTTTTGTTCTTTTCTATAAGAAATATTTTTGTTACAAAATCTTTCTCACCTATACAATATATTCCTTCTTCTGCTACCGCAATATCTATGATTTCAAAGGGAAGTTTTTCAATTTCTGTGATAAGATTAAAATCTTTATCTCTTATCTGGATTTTCCTGCTGCCATAAACATAAAATCTCCCCTCCTTTGTCCAGTAAATACCTTTTGGAATCCAGTTTTTGAAAAAACTCTTTCTTACCAGGGTCAAGGTTGTAGAGGTTATGGGCTGGGTATATTTCCCCATTGCGATATTCTCTGTAGTTGTGTATATTAAGTTTTTGTTCCCCATCGCCCTTAAAGCAGAAACCAAAAGGCTTGAACATTCAATTCCCACAGGGTTTGTAAAATCTGATTGATGCTTTGAGGGAGTATTTTCTGGTGGATCTCTATAATCTGCTCCCCATAACCAGGGAACACCTCTTAAAGCTTCGATGTATCTTATCAATCTATTGGGATGGTTTGAAAGACGACTTATCCTGTGAACATTTTCTTTTATTCCTTTGTCATAATCTTCAGGAGATATTCCGCTTGGATGATTTGGAGATGGTCTTCCAGGGGAAGATATGGTTTTTCCGTTAAATACTATCTCCACTCTAAATCTTTCTGTTCCAGGTTTTTTATCAACTTTTAAACTCCATCCTCTTTCCTTTAAGGGGTACTGCTCATATTCTATTATTTGCCATCCTCTCCATTTCCCTTCCTCTCCTTCCTCTTCACTAAAGACATTTGAATACCACTTGTAACTTCCTTTTGGTTTTGAGGGAGTCTCCCTTGGCATTATTTTGTACCATCTTATATCGAGAGTTCCCCATGTGTTACTTTCCCATCTTTTAAGAGAGTGTATTTTGCCGTTTATCTTTGCTTTACCGGGAAGATGTGACTTTTCGTATCCCAGGTAGTAATTTCCTCCACTTTTTACAATAGCATAAAGATAGATTTCGCTGCCATATTTTACTATTTTGTTTTTATCATCAGGGATAGAGTTTTTATCTCCTGAGACAATGAGAACCCTATCAATTGAAATTTTTTTTGATAGAGCTTTTTTTGTAAAGAGAAAGGGTGGTGACAGGATAAGGGTAAGGATAAGAAAGAAGGAAGGAAGAAGAGAAGAGTATCTCAGGTATTTTTTCATCTTTTGTCCCCTGAATTTTTTGTATATTACATTAGCATTCTTTTTTTTCAAGTCAAATTCAAATTAAGCTGGTGGCCAGATTGCTATTTTTTATCTTTTCCTCTTTTGGAGCGGTTTTGACACCTTTCCTCTTTTTTCTATAATAAGACATCAGGGAGGGTGTAAAATGGAAAGAGAGTTTTTTGAAGATTTTGAAAACTGGTGGGAAGATTTTGACATAAGAATTGGTCCTTTCAGATGGGGCATACAGGGTTTGGGGAGAAACATAAGGTACACTCGCACAGAAGACAGACATATTGTCAGGATAAGGATAAATCCTGAGGTGAAAAAAGAAGAAATTAAAGCAAAGCTCTTAAAACCAGGGCTTATTGAGATAAGCTGGCCTATAAAAAGAAAAGCTGAAGATATACCCGTCGATTAAAAAGACAATGGAGTGGAAATCCTCAGGTATTCCTTCTATAAAAGTTGGGGGAAGGTATGTTCCTTTGACCACCTTGTGGTTAAAGGATAAGTGGGGGCAGAGAAAAAGGTTTAGAGTGAGAACACTTGTTAACATTAATCAGAAAAAGCCTTTTTTTCTTCCTTCCTGGAGTCAACTGGCCAAAGATGAAAAGGGTAGGGTTGGAGCTTTAATAGTAGGTGCTCATCATTCCGGCTGGCTCAAGGTAGGTTCTTATAAAGAGGTTGTTCCTTATCTTTTTGTTTCTCTTGATGCTTTGCCCAAGAAGGTGAGAAAGAAGCTTTTAATTCCACTTGAATATGAGCTAATAGAGGAGGAGGATATGATCTTAGCAAGGGAAAGGGGTTCTTCTTTTTATCTTGCAAGCAAAAGATCAAAGTTTTTTCATGAACCGGGATGCTGGCAGGCAAAAAGGATAAAAGAGGAAAATAAGGTTATATTTAAGACGAAAAAAGAGGCTATTGCTTCAGGCTACACCCCTCACAAAATCTGCGGAGGATAAGTTGCAACTACCACAGCCTTTTAAAAAAGGGGAATTTTCTCTGGAGGAGGTTCTTGCAAAGAGAAGGTCGGTTAGAAGTTTTTCTCCCCGACCTCTTTCTCTCAAGCAGCTTTCCCAGATTCTCTGGGCTGCCCAGGGTGTCACCGGGGAGGGTAATTTTGGGAGAACTTCTCCTTCGGCGGGAGCTCTTTACCCTCTTGAGATTTTTGTAGTGGTAAAAAGAGTTGAGGGTATTGAAGCAGGTGTCTATCAATATGACCCATTTCGACACACCCTGGAACTTGTTACAAAAGGTGATTACATTCAGGACCTTGCTGAGGCCTGTCTTAGCCAATTTTTTATCTCTCAGGCTCCTGTGGTGTTTGTGATCGCTGCAGATTATGATAGAGTAACCTGGAAATATGGAGAAAGAGGGGTAAGATATGTTTATATTGAAGCAGGTCACTGTGCGCAAAATCTTTGCCTGCAGGCAGTTGCTTTGAATCTTGCATCTGTCCCTGTGGGTGCTTTCTGGGATAGGCAGGTGAAGGAGGTTATTTTTTTACCAGATGACCTTGACCCAATTTATGTTATTCTTGTGGGATATCCTGGCAAAGGAGGGTGAAAATGGCTACTTTAATGTATCCCCAGCGTATTATTTTCGGGAATGGAGTGCTTGATAAAATTGCAGAGGAAGTTTTTCCCTTTGGGAGAAAAGCTCTGCTTGTGACAGGCAAAACTTCTATGCGAAAGACAGGCGTTCTGGATAGGGTTTTAAAGATTCTTTCCTCAGGGGGAATAAAAGTGGAACTTTTCGATAAGGTAGAGCATGACCCCTCTCTTGATACGGTAAACGAGGGAATAGAGGTTGCAAGAGAGAGAGGTGTCTCATCTGTTATAGGGCTTGGAGGCGGAAGTCCAATAGATGCGGCAAAGGCAATAGCTATTGTTGCACCAAGGGAGGGAAAAGTTGAAAGATACTATTATGGGGAAGAAAGCATAGATACCCCGGGCATTCCCTTTATAGCTGTTCCAACCACAGCAGGAACAGGTGCTGAGATAACAAGTAACGCTGTTTTAACTGATAAGAAAAATAAGGTAAAAAAAAGTCTTCGCAGTCCTTTTATGATAGCAAAAGTAGCGCTTGTTGATCCGCAGCTAACCTTATTTTGCCCCCCTTCCCTTACTGCTTATTCTGGTATGGATGCCTTAACACAGGCAATTGAGTGCTTTATTTCTAAAGCTTCCAATCCCATAACTGATGTTTTAGCTCTGGAGGCAATAGGACTTTTGTTCTTTAATCTTCCTCTGGCGGTAAAAAACGGAAAGGATATGCAGGCAAGAGAGAAAGTCTGTCTCGGAAGTCTTCTTCAAGCTATGGCTTTTTCCAATGCGGGACTTGGTGCAGTTCACGGTCTTTCTCATCCTCTTGGAGCTTACTATAATATACCTCATGGACTTGCCTGTGCTGTTTTGTTGCCTTATGTACTGGAGGTAAATCTTCCTTTCTGCAGGGAGAAGATGGACATAGTAGCAAAAAAAATAGGCGTAGAAAAAGGAGAAAATGTCCCCTCTGCCATAAGAGAACTTCTACAAAAGATAGACATACCCCCTACTCTTAAACAATGGAAAATAAAGAAAGAGGATATTCCTTCTCTTGTGGCAAAATCAAAAAGTAGAAGTATGAGTATGAATCCAGGAAACTTAAGTGACAGGGAACTTTCCCAAATCCTGGAAAAAGTTATATAATTTGTTTCTAAGGAATGATTTGGGTTCCAATACCACTGTCTGTGAATATTTCAAGAAGCAAAGATCTTGGTATTTTACCACTTATGATGTGGACTTTCTTCACACCTTTTTCTAAGGCCTTTTGACAGGCTTTTACTTTTGCAATCATCCCTTTTTGTATCTTCCCCTCTTGCAGCATTCTTTTAATTTTTTCTATTGTGATTGTTGGAATTAAAGTTTCCGGTCTTGAGGGATCCTCAAGTATTCCTTCTACATCAGTTAAGAAAATGAGTTTTTCAGCTTTCAATGCTCCAGCAACCTCTGCAGCAACTGCGTCTGCATTTATGTTTAAACTTTCATCTTCCTTACTTGTTCCAACAGGAGCAATTACAGGGATAAATCCTTCTTTTTCAAGAATCTCCAGAATTTCAGGATTTATCTTCTCCACCTCTCCTACAAGTCCCAGCTTCTCTTCGGAAATTTTTTTTGCAACAATAAGTTTCCCGTCTTTTCCCTCTACTCCCACAGCTTTTCCTCCGCAGGAGTTGAGTAGGGCAACTATTTCTTTATTTATTTTTCCAGCAAGGACCATTTCCACAACTTCCATGGTAGCCTTATCAGTGACTCTGTTTCCTTCAATAAATTTTGGTTTTATACCAAGCTTTTGCATGAGACCTGATATAGCCTCTCCACCTCCATGGACAACAACGGGTTTTATTCCCACATATCGCATTAAAACAATATCTTCTGCAATTGACCGCGTTATCCCTCCCTTTTCCATAGCCTGTCCCCCAAGCTTTATAACAATTGTTTTCCCGAAAAATTCCCTTATGTAGGGAAGTGCTTCTATAAGGACCTGGGCTCTTTTTATGGCTTTTTCCATTATCTTTGCCCCCTTACAAGTTTAATAAATTATACTGTTTTGTCTTTCATTTTCAATTCGAGATGTTGTTTTATTTGCAGGATAAGAGGAGTTTTTTTATACCACTCCGCGGCTGTCAGGATTTTTTTATTTTTTCTCTTTGCAAACCTGTACACACTATCAATTCTTTCCCTGTATCTTATATCTCTTAAAAGATGATGATCCAGGATGAATACTCTGGGGAAGGTGTGGTCAAGGATATATAAAAGGTTTTTAATGCATCTTTCAAGGTTAATAAGATTTAGCATATAACCAAGAAGATACGTTGAAGGACCGTCCAGGATAAGAATGGAGGGTCTTTCCTTTGCTATCCAGAAGGCGTAATCCTCTATCACAGGTCCTTGTAGGTCTGAGGTATACAGAAGCTTTATCCCAGCTCTTTCAACCACAAGTGCTGTTACCCATCCTAATCTATCGTATTCTATTCCGTGGAAAAGGGGTGGGGTAGCTTTTATTTTAGTTGCGCCAACTTTAAAGCTTTTTCCATCGGCAAATAAAATCTTATGTTTTCTTAATTTTTTCTCACTTATCCAGGGCTCTTTTCTCCATTTTTTATAAAGTCTGAAAAGCCAGTCTCTTCCTTTTTCTATGAGTTCGTTTTTTCTTTCCTGATAGGAGCCGTAGTTCCTTGTGGAAGAGATAGGGAGATCCTCAAGAGGATCCTTTAATCTGGGAAGATAAGTTTTGGAAGTGTATATCTTTTCTATTTTTTCTCCCAGAAGTTGTTTTAGAAAAAGGCGAGCTCTTTTCCACTGAGAGAGGTTAATCCACAGATTGGGATTTTTTATCCACAGAGTCTTTCCTTTATAAACTTCTCCTGCCTCTTCTGGAAGAAAGTGGTGGTCATAGTGATAATGAGATATGAAAATAATATCTGCCCTCTTTGATGCCTCCTTTATACACTTAAGAGCCTTTTCTCTTAATTTTGACTTTTCCTCTTCAGGAAGGGGGTAGGCAGGTTGCATACCTGATGCACCAGGATCTACCAGAATTTTAGTCTCCGGAGTTTCTATAAGTATACAGCTTGACTTTGCTCCCATGGAATCAAACCACACAGGATAAACTTTAAACTTTTTAAAAGATACAGGATGCCTTTCCCAGAAGTTATTTTCAAGATTTAAAAATTCCTTTTCCATTTTTGACCTTCTTTTTAATATAGCAATTTTTGCCTTCAAAGAAAAATAGTTTTTATTATTGGTTGACAGAGAGGGGAAATTTGATAGGATTTCTCAAAAAGAAAAAGGGAATAAAGATGGGGAAGTTTTATCTGACAACACCTGTTTATTATGTGAATGATGCTCCTCATATCGGGCATGCATACACGACTGTTGCTGCAGATACTTTGAGTAGATACAGAAGACTTCTGGGAGATAATGTCTTCTTCCTCACAGGGACAGATGAGCATGGAAGTAAAATTCTTCAGGCAGCAAGGGAGAAAGGTCTTTCTCCCGGACAGCTTGTTGACAGGATGGTTCAGAGATTTAAAAAACTCTGGGATAAGCTTCTTATCTCCTATTCTGATTTTATTCGTACCACCCAGCAAAAACATGTGAGGGTTGTTGAAAATGTTATCTTAAAACTTTACGAAAAAGGTGACATTTACAAGGGCACCTACAGTGGGTGGTACTGCGTTCCCTGTGAGAGTTTCTGGCTTGAGTCTCAACTCTTAGAGGGCAGGCTTTGCCCTGAATGCAAAAGGGAAGTTACAAGGGTGGAAGAAGAAAGTTACTTTTTCCGCCTTTCAAGATACCAGAAACCTCTTCTTGACTATTATTCAAAACATCCTGACTTTGTGCTTCCACCAGGTAGAATGAATGAGGTCGTGGAGTTTGTCAAAAGGGGGTTGAAGGATCTTAGTATAACCCGTCTGAACCTTGAGTGGGGTATTCCCTGTCCCCTGGATAAGTCTCACAGCATATATGTGTGGATTGATGCTTTAATTAACTACATCTCAGCACTTGGATACTCGCAGGATGATGTAAGGTTTTCTACCTTCTGGCCAGCAGATGTTCACCTTGTGGGTAAGGATATCTTGAGGTTTCACGCAATAATCTGGCCTGCTTTGCTTATGTCTCTGGGAGTGGAGCTGCCCAGGATGGTTTTTGCCCATGGGTGGTGGATGGTAAAGGGAGAGAAGATGTCAAAGTCAAAGAAAAATGTGATAGACCCTGAGTGGATAGTGGACAGGTTTGGGCCTGATTATCTCAGGTATTTTCTTTTGAGAGAGGTTCCTTTTGGAGAGGATGGAAATTTCTCCCCCTCCCTTTTTGTGAAGAGAGTAAACAGCGACCTTGCAAATGACCTGGGGAATCTGCTTAACAGAACCTTATCTCTTGTTGTAAGGTACTGTGGTGGCAAAGTCCCTTCTCCTGCAAAAGACTTCCCGGAAGATGGGAGGGTAAGAGAAAAAGTCAAAAACCTTGCTTCTCAAATTAAACCCTTTATGGAGAAACTTTCTTTTTCTCAGGCTCTTTCCTGTATATGGGAAGTGATTGGCGAGACAAATCTTTATCTTGATAGGTGTGCTCCCTGGAGGCTGGCAAAGGAAGGAAAGAATGAAAGGATGCAAACTGTTCTTTACAATGTTCTTGAGACTTTGAGGATTTTCTCTATTCTTCTTTTTCCTTTTATTCCTTCCGGGGCAAGGAAGATATGGAATCAGATAGGGATGAAGGATGAGATAGAAAGTCAAACAATAAAGGATGGAGTTGAATGGGGGAAACTTCCTCCAGGAATTGAAACAAGAAAAGGCGAACCTGTTTTTCCGAGAATAAAAAAAGAAGACTTTTATGAAACTGAAAGAAAAAGTTGAAAATCTTTTAAAGGCTTATGATTTTTCTCCTAAATCTTACTTTTCTCAAAATTTCTTAATAGACCCCAGAATAATTGCTCGTCTGGTGGAGGAGATTAAGATTGAAAAAGATGATCTTATCCTTGAGATAGGAGCAGGGACAGGTATTTTAACCTCTTTTCTTGTTGAGAAAGCAAGGAAGGTGTGGGCGGTGGAGGTAGATGAAAAACTCTGTGAGATTTTAAAAAAAGAGCTTGGAGAAAAAGAGGGGCTTGAGATAATCTGCCAGGATATTGCAAAAGTTAATCTTGACCTTCTTTTTTCTGGAAAAAAAATAAAAGTAGTGGGAAATATTCCTTATCATATTACTTCCTGGCTCCTTTTATTCCTTGTGAGAAAAAAATGGTGGAAGCAGATGATTCTTACCATTCAAAAAGAAGTGGCAGAGAAACTTACTTCTCCCCCGGGGGATAAAAAAAGGAGCTTTCTGCCAGTTGTGGTTTCGTTTTATGCTGATGTCAGGAAGGTGATGGATATACCTCCTCAGGCTTTTTATCCTTCTCCTAAGGTAACCTCAAGTGTTGTAAGGTTAAGACCAAAGAAAAAAACAGAAGAGCTTGATGAGGAGCTTTTTATGAAGATAGTTAAGGCAGCTTTTACCTCCAAGAGAAAAACTCTTGTTAATTCTCTCTCAATGAAACTGAAGCTGCCTCGGGAGATAATAAAGGACGTTCTCTTAAAAGTGGGTCTTTCGGAGAAAATAAGAGCAGAAAAGCTTAAGACAGAGGATTTTGTGGAGATCACGAAATTTTTTATGGAGGAAAAAATTGCCTGTTAGTCCTGTAATGTGGGAAGAGGAAAAATTAAAAATAATTGACCAGACAAAGCTCCCTGAAAAGCTTAGTTTCATTTACATAACAAAAATTGAAGAGTTAAAAGATGCAATTTGCAGGATGAGGATAAGAGGTGCTCCCCTTCTTGGTGTTGTGGCAGCTTTTGGAGTTTTCCTGGGGATAAAGGATTCAAAGGCAAAAGATTTTGAAAGTTTTAAGGAAGAACTTGGTAAAGTTTGTGATTATTTGAGGTCGTCAAGACCCACGGCAGTCAATCTTTTCTGGGCTATTGATAGAATGTGCAAGGTGGCAAATAGTTTTGTGAAAGAAGAGGGATTTTTGCTTGATGAGGTTAAAAAAAGACTTTTGCAGGAGGCTCTTGAAATTATGGAGGAGGATAAGGCTTGCAACAGAGCTATAGGAGAAAAAGGGAGCAAACTTATTGAAGATGGGGATTCTATCCTCACTCACTGTAATGCAGGAGCTCTTGCCACATCAGGATATGGGACAGCTCTTTCTATTATCTACAGGGCGAAAGAGGAAGGAAAGAAGCTCAAGGTTTATGTTGATGAAACAAGACCTCTCTTGCAGGGAGCAAGGCTTACTGCATGGGAGCTTTTAAATGAGGGAATTGAGGCAGTTCTCATATGTGACAGTATGGCAGGAGAGGTGATGAGGGAAGGTAAGGTAAATAAGGTGATAGTGGGTGCAGACAGAGTTGCTTCCAATGGGGATGTGGCGAACAAAATAGGGACTTATACACTCTCTGTATTGGCAAAGGAAAATAAGGTACCCTTTTATGTAGCCTGTCCTCTGTCTACTATTGATTTTTCCACATCTTCAGGTGATAAGATACCAATAGAGATAAGAGATGAAAATGAGGTGACACATTTTTGTGGCAAAAGATGTGCTCCTCAAGGTGTGAAGGTTTACAATCCAGCTTTTGACGTAACTCCTTCTTTTTATGTTTCGGCAATAATTACCGAAAGAGGAATTTGTTATCCCCCTTACAGACAAAATCTTGTAAAACTTTTAGAGGAGGGATAAATTGAAAAAGAAGATAATAGATATTGAGCAGGTAAGATATATTGCTCATCTTGCAAGGCTTGAGCTTTCACCAGAAGAGGAAGAAAAGTTCACCCATCAGTTGGGAAGAATTTTATCCTATGTGGAAAAGCTTGGCGAACTTGATACAAAGAATGTTCCTCCTACCTCTCATGTGCTACCGATTAAAAATGTATTTAGAGAGGACAGGCTTTCCTTCTCTCTTTCTCCAGAGGAGGCACTTTCTAATGCCCCATCTAAGGAAAGGGGATACTTTAAAGTTCCTAAAATTGTGAAATGACTTTTTTCTTGAGAGTTTCCCTTGCGAGGAATATGCAGCAAGGTGCGATAATATTAAATAAGAAGGAAGGGTAAAGATAGCCTCCCAGTGTGTAGAAGAAGGGGAAATGATGGAATATAAAGAGAAAACACGCAATGAGAAAGCCGTTTATTAAAAAAAGTGTCCCCACTACAAAGAAAAAGAAAATGGCATTCTCCTGATATATTCTGGATTTTAATTCACTTGTGAGAACTCCCACAAAACAGAGAGAAAAAGCATTAACTCCCATAAGAGGGAAAAAGAATATATCTTTTATAATTCCACAGGAAAATCCAACAAGAGCCCCCTCTTTCCATCCTCTATAATAGCTCCATAAAAGTACCAATATAAAAAAAAGATCACCTGTCCATTTGCCCATCCACCCTGTCAGGATAAATTGAAAAATTAAGGATAGAAAAGCTAAAAACAAAAATAAAAAGAAGTT
>JAGHCI010000042.1:0-5582 GCA_021160545.1 Candidatus Aerophobota bacterium
GGATAGATGCATTTTTAATTTTTACTTATCTTGGAGACCTTATAAAAAAGAAAATTTCTAACCTTTAACTTTTTAAAATTGATTTTTTTATGCTGCAAGATATAATATAAGCCAAAGCTAAAGGAAAAATAAAATGCCCCTTTACAGATTTAGATGTAAAAATTGTAATCTGGAATTTACAACTCTTGTCTTCCTTAGTCAGGAAAATAGCGTAAAATGCAAAAGATGTGAAAGCGAGGATGTTGAAAAGCTTCTCCCCCGTTCCTTTATAGGCAAAACATCAGAGGGGAAAATTGGAGGAACTTCTGGATGCTCCACCTGTACCGCTTCAAGCTGTAGAAGTTGCAAAGGAGGATAAAAAACTAAAATGAGTCTCTGGGGAGGAAGGTTTAAAGAGGAAATTCATCCTCTTGTAAAAAAATTAACATTTTCTGCTAAACAGGATAAAAGGCTTTACAAATTTGACATTAATGGGAGTATAGCTCATGCCAGAATGCTTGCAAAGTGTGGAATTATAAAAGAAGAGGAGGCAGGCAGGATAGCAAGCTCTCTTGAAAAGATAAAAAAGGATATTGAAGAGGGTAAGATTGATCTTTCCGAAAAAGAAGACATTCACATGGCAGTTGAAGAGGAGCTTATAAAAAGAGAAAAGGAGGTGGGAGAAAAACTTCACACAGCTCGCTCTCGCAATGACCAGATAGCTCTTGACGAGAGACTCTATCTTAGAGAGGAGATAAAAACTATACTTGAACTTATTTTAAAGTTCCAGTCAACTCTTCTTGAAATCTCTGAGAAAAGTAAAGAGGCAATTATCCCCGGTTACACTCATCTTCAATATGCACAGCCTGTATCACTTGCCCATCATCTTCTTGCCTATTTCTGGATGTTGCAGAGAGATAAAGAACGCTTTAAAGACTGCTACAAAAGAACAAATGTGTGTCCACTTGGAACAGGAGCTCTTGCAGGAACCTCTCTTCCGATAGATAGAGAATACGTAGCAAAAGCCCTTAACTTTCCCTCTATAACCGAAAACAGTATAGATACTGTCAGTGACAGAGACTATTTTATTGAGTTTCTTGCCTGCTGCAGCATACTGATGATGCACCTTTCTCGTCTGTGTGAGGACCTTATTCTCTGGGCATCACCCGGTTTTGACTTTATAGAAATTGAGGATAGATTTTCCACCGGGTCAAGTCTTATGCCCCATAAAAAAAATCCGGATGTTACAGAGCTTATAAGAGGAAAAACAGGGAAAATTTACGCAGCTTTGATATCCCTGCTTGTAACAATGAAGGCCCTTCCTCTTTCTTATAACAGAGATATGCAGGAGGATAAGTTCTGCGTTTTTCTGGCAACAGATGAGATAAAGCTTTGTCTTGAAGTTTTAAATGAATTTTTAAAAAATATTAAATTCAAATTTGGTAAAATGAAAAAAAAGGCGCAGGAGGGGTTTTTTGCTGCAACAGATCTTGTGGAATACCTTGTTAAAAAGGGGGCTCCTTTTAGAAAAGCTCACAGAACAGTGGGTAGGATGGTGAGATGGTGCACAGAAGAAGGTAAAAAATTTTCTGAGTTAACCTTAGATGAGTATAAAAGATTTTCGCCCCTTTTTGAGGAGGATGTAAAGGAGAAAATAAAAGTTGAGGAATGTGTAAGAAATAAAGAATCAAAGGGAGGGACTGGAATAAAAAGTCTTGAGGAGCAAATTGAAATTGCAAAGAAAAAACTGGAGACAAAACCATGAGATCTTTTTACTACAGAGAAGGGAAACTTTTCTGTGAAAATGTATTTTTAAAAGACATTGCAGATAAGGTGAAAACCCCTTTTTACGTCTACAGTTACAACGGCATAATTTATAACTTCAACAGGATGAAAAATGCCCTTTCTCGCTTTAACCCTCTTATATGTTATTCCTTAAAGGCAAACTCCAGTATCGCTCTGTGTAAAATCCTGTCCTCACTTGGCGCAGGAGCAGATGTTGTATCAGGAGGTGAGCTTTATCTTGCTCTCTGCGCAGGATTTCCTCCTCAAAAAATAGTTTATGCCGGTGTAGGGAAAACCTCTGAGGAGATAGAATACGCTCTTGAAAAAAACATACTTCTTTTCAATGTGGAATCAGAGGAAGAACTTGAGGAAATTGCCACAATATCCTCCAGGCTTGGTAAAAAAGCAAATATAGCCTTGAGAGTAAATCCTGATGTTGACCCTGAGACTCATGATTATATCACCACAGGTAAAATAGAAAACAAATTCGGTATTGATTTTGAAAAGGCAAGAAAACTTTTTGAAAAAATCAAAAAAATAAAATCCCTCAGCCCCCGTGGGATTCATATGCACATTGGCTCACAGATAAAAAGCATCCAGCCCTATATTAAAGCCATACAAAAAGTAAAAGAATTTATAGAGGAAATTCAAAAAAAGATAGACATAAAACTTGATTTTTTTGATATAGGAGGGGGATTTGGTATAGCTTACAGAGAAGAGGAGAAAGATTTTCCCTTAGAAGAGTTTGCAGATAAAATAACACACATTTTGCCCAAAAATATGAGGCTTATCGTTGAGCCTGGAAGATATATAGTGGGAAATTCTGGTGCTCTTTTAACAAAGGTTTTATACAGAAAAAAGGGTAGAGAAAAGTATTTTATTGTGGTAGATGCCGGAATGAACGACCTTATAAGACCATCTCTTTATGGGGCCTGCCACAGAGTCCTTCCTGTAGAAAAGGAGTCTCCTCATAATATTTTGAGAAAAGTCAGTATCGTGGGTCCTGTGTGTGAGTCAGGAGATTTTTTTGTTAAAGATTTTGATTTTCCTGAGATTAAAAAAGAAAAGCTTATAGCTATTTTGGATGCAGGAGCCTATGGTTTTTCCATGAGTTCAAACTACAATGCAAGGCCAAGATGCAGTGAGGTTCTTGTTAAAGAGGAAAAATGGTGGGTAATAAGAGAAAAGGAAGAATATGAGGACCTTTTAAAAAACCAAAAATTTCCTGACCTTATTATCCCTTTCTGGAAAATGGAGGCAACAGGCAATGACTTTATAGTAATTGACAACAGAGACAGGGTAATATCGGACAGAAAGGAGGCTGCCATAAGACTTTGCAACAGAAAAAAGGGGATAGGAGCAGATGGACTCATTTTAATAGAGGAAGCAGAGGGTGCCGACTTTTTTATGCGCATCTTTAATCCTGACGGTTCTGAGGCAGAAATGTGCGGAAATGGTGCAAGATGTGCTGCACGTTTTGCTTACCTTAAAGGAATTGCCGGTAAAATATGTCACTTTAAAACACTATCCGGTATAATTGAGGCAAAGATAGATGGGGAAGATGTAAAGATAAAAATGACAGACCCCTCCAAGTTCAGAAAAATATCCGGAATAAAAATTGACGAAGAAAATCATAGTGAATTTGAAGGATACTCATTAACACAGGTGTTCCTCACTTTGTTATTTTTTCCTCTAACCTCGAAAGTATCCCTGTAAAAAGAATAGGTTCAAAGATAAGATTTAACAGGATTTTCCATCCTCTGGGAACAAATGTGGACTTTGTTGAAACGGAAAATAAAAGGATAAAAATAAGGACCTATGAGAGAGGAGTGGAAGATGAGACTTTAAGTTGCGGAACAGGAGCTGCTGCCTCGGCTATTGTAGCATCTATTGTGAAAAATCTTTCTCCTCCTATTAGTGTGCTAACAAGAGGAGGGGAGGTAAAAGTATGGTTTCAGAAAAAAGAGGGAAAAATTTATAATGTTTTCCTCGAAGGAAAAGCAAATAAAGTATATAAAGGATACTTAAACGGAGGTAAAAATGTTTAAAGGATGTTTTGTGGCCATTGTCACTCCCTTTAAAAATGGGAAAATAGATGAGGAAAATTTTCGCGGTCTTATCCGATTTCTCCTTGAAAAAGGAGTAGATGGTATAGTCCCCTGCGGGACAACAGGGGAATCTCCCACTTTATCTTACGAAGAACACAAAAGGTTAATCCAAATAACTGTGGAAGAGGTTGGGGGAAAAGTTCCTGTAATCGCCGGAACAGGTTCCAACTCAACAGAGGAGGCAGAAGAGCTCACCATCTACGCAAAAGAGGTAGGAGCTGATGCTGCGCTTGTTATAACTCCTTATTACAACAAACCCACTCAGAAAGGTCTGGAGCTTCACTATCGTAAAATTGCAGAGATTGGAATACCCATAATAATTTACAATGTCCCTTCTCGAACAGGCGTAAATATCCTTCCTTCCACAGTAGCAAAACTAAGTAAACTTGAAAATATTGTAGGGATAAAAGAAGCATCGGGAAATATGGATCAGGTCTCAAGTATAATAGCCTCCTGCGGTCCTGATTTCTCTGTTCTCTCAGGTGATGATTCTCTTACCCTTCCTATTCTCTCCCTTGGAGGAGTTGGAGTTATTTCAGTACTTGCAAATATTCTGCCCCATGAGGTTACACAAATGGTAAAAACCTGGCTTGAAGGAGAAGTCCAAAGAGCAAGAGAACTTCATTACAAGCTATTTCCTCTTTTCAAAGCAATGTTTATCGAGACAAATCCTATCCCTGTGAAAACGGCCATGGCAAAACTAAAAATGATACCAAAAGAATGGAGACCACCTCTTTGTGAAATGGAAAAAGAAAATGAAGAGAAACTGGAAAAGATTCTTTCCCAGCATGGCGTTATTTAAAAGGAGGTTACAGGAGGAGGAAATTGACAAAAGTGATAAGTATTGCCACACGTTCCAGAACTGAATTTATAGACGTAACCTCGAGAGTGGAGGAAGTTATAGAAAAATCAGGGGTTGAAAATGGAATATGCTTTATTTTTTCACCTCATACAACAGCAGGTGTCACCATAAATGAGGGAGCAGATCCAAGTGTCCGTGAAGACATAATATATCAACTCAATAAAATTGTCCCCTTTTCAAGTGATTACCGCCATCTTGAAGGAAACTCACCTGCTCACATTAAAACCTCTCTTGTGGGTTCATCCTGCACAGTTGCTATTGAAAATGGAAAGTTGCATCTTGGAACCTGGCAGGCTATTTTCTTCTGTGAGTTTGACGGACCAAGAGCAAGGAAACTTGTCATTAAAATCCTTAAGGAATGATAGAAATCTACATAGGTCTTGGCACCAACTGGGGAAAGCGTCTGCAAAACATCCATGAGGCAATTGAAAGGATAAAAAATATCGTCAAAGTGGAAAGAGTCTCCTCTCTTTATCTAACCCAGCCTGTTGAAGTTAAAGGAGGGTGGTTTGTAAACTGCGTTTTAAAAGGGCTAACAGAGAGGGATCCGTTTTTCCTTTTAGAAAAATTCCTACTTATAGAAAAGGAGATGGGTAGAAAAAGAGGGGAAAAGGAAAAAAGAACAATAGACGTTGATATGCTCTTTTATGGAGATAAGGTCATAAAAGATAGTGTGCTGACCATTCCTCACCCAAGGCTGCATCAGCGCCGCTTCGTTCTCGTACCCCTTGTCGAGATAAGTCCTCACTTCATACACCCTGTTTTTAAAAAAAGCACAGAAGAACTTCTCAAAACCTTTAGAGTTTTGAGAAGTTCTTCTGTGCTTTTTTTAAAAACAGGGTGTATGA
>JAGHCI010000149.1:0-8816 GCA_021160545.1 Candidatus Aerophobota bacterium
AAATTATGGAAGATGAAATTCAAAGACAGGCAGATCTTCTTGACAGGTTAATGTCAGATATAGCAAGGATTTTTGGGATGAAGGAGATGGAAAAAGTAGTTGATGTGGATCTTAATTTTCACCAGCTTGAGGTTCTAAGGCAGATATATCTTTTTAAAGAGCCTATGATGAGCCAGCTGGGCGAAGCCTGTGGAATCCAGCTTAGCACTCTCACCCGAATTGTGGACAAACTCGTTCAAAAAAATTTTGTGACAAGAAAATTTGATCCTTCTGACAGGAGAGTTATAAGGGTGACTCTTACCCCTTATGGAGATGAAGTTGTAAGAAAAGTTGAAAAGACAAAAAAGGAAAAAATAATGTCTGTCTTAAGGTACTTCAGTCATTCTGAGAGAGAGAAGTTTTTACAAATGCTTCAGGTCCTGCATCAGAGAATTTGCAATGAGGAAAAAAGGGGTAAAAGATGAGAAAAAAGCTTCTTTTTGTGGTGGTTTTTTCTTCCCTTTTTCTTTTCTCCTGCAATACTTTGCAGGCAATTACTGTAGAGGAGGCAATAGATGTTGCTTTAGAAAATAACCTCCAGGTTCTTCTTGCAGAGGAAAAATTAAAGGAAGCAGAGCAGGGGATAAAAGGAGCAGTTGCCGAGTATTTCCCATCCCTCAGCTTTACCGGGAACTACACTCATCTTGGCGAGGTTCCTTCAATGGCAATTCCTGGTTTTCCTGGTGAAATTCCCATGGGAGAACAGGACACAACCTCTCTTACCCTTTCTTTAACCCAGCCTCTTTATACAAGTGGGAAACTTACCCTTTCAAAGAAACAGGCACAGCTAAACTACGAAAAGGCATTGCAGGACCTGAAAAATACCAGAACAGAGCTTGTTTTTAAGGTAAGGCAGAGTTTTTATTCTGTGCTTCTTGCAAGAGAAAGTGTTAAAATAGCAAAAAAAGCCTTAGATCAGGCAGAGCTTCACCTTAAAGTTGTTGAATCCTTTTATAAAACAGGTAGAGCCTCCCGTTTTGACCTTTTGAGGGCAAAAGTGGAAGTTGCCAACCTTAACCCAGAATTTATTAAGGCAAAAAATAGTCTTGATCTTGCAAAAGAGAATCTTGCAATTATTTTATCCTCTCCTTCTTCTTCTTTCAAGGTGGAAGGAAATCTTGAGTTTGAGCCTTTAAATCTTTCTCTTGATGAGGCTATAAAGACTGCTCTTTCATCAAGATCTGACCTTAAAGGCCTTCTTTTAATGCAAAAAATAACAGAGCTTGCTCTTCATCTTGTAAAAGCTCAAAACAGCCCCACTTTCTCTCTTGTAGGAAATTACGAGTATACAACCTCTTCAGGGGATGACTGGAATAAAAACTGGAACGTAAGTCTTGTTTTGTCCTTTACTCTTTTTGACTCAGGAAGGATGAAAGCTTCTATAAAACAGGCAGAATCTCAGCTAAGGCAGACAGAAATTGCTATCAAGCAGTTGAAGGATGCAATTTGCCTTGAGGTGAAAAAAGCCTTCTGGGATATGCAGTCTGCAAAAGAGGCTCTTTTTGCTCAAAGAAAAAATGTTGAGCAGGCAGAGGAAGCTCTGCGTATTGCCGAGGGAAGGTATAAGAGTGGAACTATTACTCAGGTTGAAGTTCTTGATGCAAACCTTGCTTTAAACAAGGCAAGACTTAATTATGTGAGGGCTTTGTATGACTACAATCTTGCAAAAGCAGCATTGATTAAGGCGATGGGAAGAGAAAAAATGTAAAAATCAAGGAGGTAAAAGTAATGAAGAAAAAAGTTTTACTGGTGTTTTTTATATTCATTTTTCTGAACACAACTCTGGCTTTCGCTCAATCTGAGGAGAAAAATTCCCCCTTAAACATCAAGGAAATATCTCTCACCGCAGACATTGCTCCTTTAAAGCAGGTGCAGGTTATACCAAAGGTGAGTGGAACTCTGGAGGAAATTCTGGTTGAATTGGGGGATAAGGTGGAAAAGGGCAGAGTCATAGCCAGGATAGACCCCAAAGATATTGCTCTTCAGGTAAAGCAAGCAGAGGCAGCTTTAATTTCTGCCAGGGTGAATTATGAAAAAGCAAAAGTTCTTGCAAAGATAAAGGCAGAAAATGACCTTAGAACTTCTCAGGCTGCCTTTTTATCAACCCAGGCTCAACTTAATCTCACAGAGGCAACTTCCAGAACGGAGTTTTTTGCAGGACTTTCCCAGGTAACTGCAGCCTTAAAGATAGCGCAGGCAAACTTAACCAAAGCAAAGGAGGGAGCAAGGAAAGAGGAAATTGAAAGAGCTCAGGCTGCCTATGAGCAGGCTCTTGCCAACTTTCATACAGCACAGAAAGATTTGCAAAGAGCAGAGGACGATTATAACAGAGGAGCAATTCCTGAACAGGCACTTGATAAGGCAAAACTTGCCTTTGAAGTTGCCCAGGCTCAGCTTTCCTCAGCTAAGGCAAATCTTGAGCTTATCAAAAAGGGGGCAAGAAAGGAAGATATTCAGATAGCAGAGGCAAATGTTGAGCAGGCAAGGGCAAATCTTGAAAAACTTGAGAGTCTGAAAAAGGCAAAAAGCTGGGAGGTAAAAATACAGGGAGCAAAGGCTCAGTTTGAAAATGCAAAATCTGCCTATCTTCTTGCCAGAACATCCTGGGAAAATGAGCTCTGGAAAAAAGATGTTGAGCTTGCCAGAGCTCAGGTTCAGAATGCACAGGCAGCTCTGGAGCTTGCAAAGTCCCGTCTTGAAGATTGCACCGTAAAGGCTCCCATATCAGGAATTGTAAGTGGGCGTTTTGTTGATGAAGGGTCAGTGGTTGGTCCAGGAGCGCCTCTTGTATCAATTGTGGATATAAGTTTTGTTAAGATTGTTCTCCATGTTAGCCAGGAGTATCTTGATAAAATTCCCTTAACAAGAAAAATAGCCCTTCAAATTGAAAATTATCTTGATAAGGTGTTTACACCCAAGGAGATTAACATAAGTCCTGTTATGGATCCTCTCAGCAGAAAAATAAAAGTTGAGGTAATAATACCCAATCCTGATCTTAAAATTAAGCCAGGAATGTTTGCTCGGGTGAAACTTATTCTTGCACAGGGGGAAAATGAGAAATGAGTCTTCCCGGTCTATCGGTTAAAAGACCTGTTACCTTCTTTATGGTATTTCTGGCTTTCGTGGGAGTTGGGATTGTGGCTTTTTTTGGTCTGAAGATGGACCTTTACCCTGAGCTTGAGCTTCCCACAGTAGCCATTATTACAACTTACCAGGGAGCCTCCCCCGAGGATATTGAGTCTCTTATTACAAAACCTATAGAAGAGACAGTTGCCACGGTGGAGGGTCTTGATACTTTAACCTCTGAATCAAGAGAGGGTATCTCTATTGTTATGGTAAAATTTGTATGGGGGCAGGATATGGATATTGCTGAAAGACACGTGAGGGAAAAAGTGGACCTTATAAGGTCCTATCTTCCTGAAGATGCAGATGAACCTCTTATTTTTAAGTTTGACCCCACCCTGATGCCGATTATGGCAATAGGTGTTTCAGGGGAAAAGAGTCTTGCAGAACTAAGGAGAATAGCAGAAGATGAAGTTGAGCCACGTCTTGAAAGAATCCAGGGAGTTGCTGCTGCTGATACAAGTGGTGGAGAAGAAAGAGAAATTCAGGTGCAGGTTGACCTGGAAAAGCTTACCTCAAGAAAAATTACACTGGGACAGCTCCTTGATATGATAGGAAGAGAAAATACTGTAATCCCTGCAGGAACTGTTGAGGAGGGGAAGACAGAGTATACCATAAAGACTCTGGGTGAGTATGAAAGTGTGGATCAGATTGCAAACACAGTCATAACTTATCAAAATGGGGTGCCCATCTATGTTAGAGATGTTGCAGATGTTGTTGATGGATTTGCCGAAAAACGCAGAATTACTCGTATAAATGGGAAACCGGCTGTGGTTATAACCATTCGCAGAGCATCCGGGGCAAATACAGTGGAGGTTTCAGACCGTATTCTTTCAAAGCTTAAAGATATTGAAAAAGCTGTTGGCGGGATAAAACTTTTTGTTATCTTTGATAGTGCAGACCCCATCAGGGAA
This sequence comes from Candidatus Aerophobota bacterium, assembly GCA_021160545.1. Lineage (GTDB taxonomy): Bacteria > Aerophobota > Aerophobia > Aerophobales > B3-G15 > CBFDTW01. Next base: position 4,077 of record JAGHCI010000149.1, read on the forward strand.
TCTATTGCCAACCTTTTTAATACTATTATCTTAGCTGTGGCCCTTTGTGCTGTTGTCATTTTCTTTTTCCTTCGCACCTTCAAAATTAGTCTTGTTGTTCTTGTTTCCATACCCGTATCAATTGTTACCACCTTTGCTGTTATGAGTCTTTTTGGTGTAACTATGAATATTGTTTCTATGGGTGGTCTTGCCCTTGGCGTTGGTCTTTTTGTGGATAATTCCATTGTGGTTCTTGAGAGTATATTTCGTCACAGAGAAAGAGGAGAGCCTCCAGCTCAGGGTGCGGTTATTGGAGCAGGAGAAGTTTCAACTGCTATTGTTGCCTCAACCCTCACCACTATCTGTGTTTTCTTCCCCATACTTTTCGTCCCGGGAATAGCAGGTCAGCTTTTCAGAGACATAGTTTTAACAGTTGTTTTTTCCCTTACCATATCTCTTTTTGTAGCTTTGTCTCTTGTTCCTCTAATATCATCCAGGATTCTTTATTTTGGAAGCTCTCAAAAAAGTTTTTCCACCTCCATTGGTAATTTCATTGAAAAAATTATCCACATTTACGAAAAAGCTCTTAGTTTTTGCCTTTTCCACCGTAAAAAAGTTTTAGCCCTTGTGGGAGGGCTTTTCCTTTTGAGTCTTTTTATCCTTTTCAGATTTGTAGGAGCCTCTTTTCTTCCTGAAATGGATACAGGGGAGATTTATCTTGAACTAAAAAGACCTCCAGGGACAAGTCTTGAGGAGACTGATAGAACTTTCAGGAAGGCAGAAAAGATAATAAGGGAAAATATTCCCGAAGCAGAGGTAATTTACACAAGTGTTGGTGCAGGAAGAGGTTTTGCTGCTTTAATGAGTGAAGGCTCCCATGCAGGTAGTATAAGAGTAGAGCTTGTGGAAAGAGAAAAGCGCAAAAGATCAACCTTTGAGATTGAAAAAGAGCTCAGGAAAATTCTCTCAGAATCTTTACCCGAGGCTAAAATCATCTTCACATCTATGATGAGTGTGGGAGGGCTTGAACCAACCGGTGCAAATGTGGAAATTTATGGATATGACCTTGAAAAACTTCGGGAACTTTCTTTGCTTGTTGAGGAGAAGGTGAAAAACATACCTGGTGTCGTGGATGTGGAAAATAGCCTTGGTGAGAAAGGTCGCCCTCAGGTAAGTTTAAGCTATAGAAGAGAAAAAATGTACGACCTTGGACTTTCCACCTCCTATGTTTCTCGCCTGATACATACTGCTATTCAGGGCTCTGTTGCCTCAAGATACAAGGAAAAAGGAAAAGAATATGATGTTCTTGTAAGATTGAAAAAGAAAGATAGATCCAGAATTGAAGATATTCTAAGACTTAATATTTTAACTCCCAAAGGAGTCTATGTTAAATTGCAGGATGTGGTGAATGCAGTTTATACCCATGCTCCTCTTACAATTAAAAGAAAAGACCAGAAGAGAGTTGCTGAGATATCCTTCCGTGTAGCAGGAAGACCTCTTGGAAGTGTCATAAGTGATGTTGAAAGAGAAATTTCAAAAATCAACTTTCCTCCCGGGTTCCAGTGGAGTGTAGGAGGAAGTGGAGAAGATATGCAAAAATCGCTTCTGTGGCTTGGATACGCCTTGATAGTCGCAATGTTTCTTGTTTACATGGTTATGGCATCAGAATTTGAATCTTTGAGAGACCCCTTTATCGTCTTTTTAACAATACCTCTTTCTTTGATAGGAGTTGTGTGGATGCTCTTTTTGACAGGCACCACTTTAAGCGTAATTTCCATGATAGGAATAATAATGCTTGTTGGGATAGTGGTTAACAATTCAATTGTTCTTATTGACTACACAAATCTTTTGCGTCAGAGAGGCAAAGGTATTTTTGATGCAGCAAAAGAAGCAGGAAAGATAAGACTTCGCCCTGTTTTAATGACAGCCTCAACCACGATTTTAGCCATGATTCCTCTTGCTCTTGAAATAGGTCCCGGAGCAGAGAACTGGGCTCCAATGGCTCGCTCTGTTATTGGAGGACTTCTTGCAGGAACGTTTATCACCTTACTTGTGATACCGGTGATTTATACTCTCTTTGAACAGAGGAAAGAGAAAAAGTCAAAAGTCTGAGGGAAGAAGAATGTATCTTTTTTTAGTTATTTACGAGGAAGTTCTTGAGGAGGAGGTAGAAGCTTTACTTGAGAGGCTCTCTCTTGAAAGGTACATAAAGTGGGATAAGATTAAAGGGAAGTGGAAGGAAAAGCACATGGGAACCCATGTTTGGCCTGGGGAGTATCATGCTGTTCTTACGTCGGTGGAAAAGGAGGAAGTGGAAAGGTTCAAGGACGAGATAAAAAAGCTCAGAGAAAAATTTCCCGCTGATGAACTTTGGGCATGGAAGGTGAGTCTTGAGGAAACAATTTAAGCTCAGCAGGTAAGATGTAAACAGGCACCTGCTTTCTTGCCGGATTTTTTCAGCTCATTGTAAAAATTGCAGGCTTTTTGTGTGGGGTGAACCAAAAGTTTTATATTTTTTGCCTCCACCCATTCTTTCGTTGATGAAGGAACTTCCATTAACCCGGAGTATCCTGTCCCAACTACAAGCACCTCGGGTTTTGACTTGACCACCTCTTCAATATCCTCAGGGAGTAAAAGATGGCCCTCTTTCCTCCACCATTTATCATTAACCTTCCCATCAGGATAAATTATTACATCAGAGGTATACACTTTACCATCAATTATGATTTGCCCGAACCTGTAACTTTCAATCATTGAAGTTATTTAAGGAGATTGGGAAGAAGCAGACCAGAGAGAAAAGAAGAACTCTCTGGTCTGCTTTTCTTTTTATCCTACTGCTTCTTTTAAAGCACTGCCAGGGCGGAATTTTGGGACATCCTTTGAGGGGATGTTTATCTTTTCCCCTGTCTGAGGGTTTACGCCCTGCCGTGCCTTTCTCCTTTGCACAAGGAAAGTCCCGAATCCCACCAGCGTCACCTTGTCTCCTTTAGCAAGAGCATTGGTAATGGTGGAGGTCATAGCATCAATCACATTGTTGACATCCTTCTTTGTCAGCCCCACCTGCTTTGCTACCTCTTCCACTAACTCAGCTTTGTTCATGTTTGTCACCTCCTTTTTTAAATGAGCCTTTAACCTGTGATTTAAATTTTAAACTCCTAATTGCTGAATATACCACAACCTTATAAATTCGTCAAGAGCTTTTTGGTTGTAATGTTTAATTTGAAGGGGAAAAAAGGGGGTTGACAATAGGATAATCTTGAGTATTATATAGGCATAGGTTTAGGGAAAAGAGCCCTTCCGGGATTAGTTTGATAACCTCCCTTCAAAAGCTTTTTGTTAGCGGTATAGGAAGGAGTAGTGAGGGAAGAGGCAGGATAATTTTTTATAAAATTTTTTTAAATATATAAGTATTAATTTAATATGGAGGGAGAGGGTGAATAATATAAAAATGGAGGAAGATGGTTTTGATTTTTCTCTTGGAGACTATTTCCAGGAAATTGGAAAGTCTCCTCTGCTTTCACAGGAAGAGGAAAGGGAGCTTTCCCGTAAGATAAAATATAGAAGAACTCAATTAATAGAGGTTCTGGGTAGAGTGGTATCTCTGGTGAAAAAGGTTCCTGTTCTTTTTGACTTCTTTAAAAAAAGAGGATATACCCCGGAGAGTTTGTCGAAAATCAGGGACAATATGGATAAGGTGAGAAATCTTGTAAACTTCATAGCCTTAAACAGAGAAGAGATCATCAGGCTTGCGGGAATCTATGGCAGAGAAGTTGAGGACAGGATTAATTTAGTGTTGAGAATCAAGGATATATATGAACAGTACAAAAGAGAGATGATGGAAGCAAACTTAAGGCTTGTGGTAAGCTTTGCCAAAAACTATGCTCACAAGGGAGTATCTCTTCCAGACCTTATACAGGAAGGAAACATCGGCCTTTCCCACGCCGTGGATAAGTTTGATCCTGATATAGGAAACAGATTCAGCACCTATGCAAGCTGGTGGATAAAACAGTCCTTAAATCGTGCGATAACAGACCAGGGAAGGACTATCAGACTTCCTGTGCATATTGCTCACCTTTTAAAAAAGTTAAATTATACATCAAATAAATTAGAGCAGGAATTCCAGAGAGAACCCACTCCAGAAGAGATTGCCGAGAGCATAGAGCTTCCTGCAGAAAAAACAAAGGAAGTTTTGAGATTAAATCAGGATTCTGTCTCCTTTGATACTCCTGTAGGAGAGGAGGGAAAAGAGACCTCTGTAATTAGTTTTGTTGCTGATTCAACTGCTCTTTCCCCTGTTTATGATGTGACCTTAAAGATGTTGAAAAAAGAGGTGAGGAAACTCCTTGAGGAGGCAATTAAGGACGAGAGAGAGCTTGACATTTTAAAATTGAGATTTGGTCTTGAGGATGAGAAAACCTGTTCTCTGAGGGAACTTGGTAAAAAATATGGTGTGAGCAGGGAGAGAATAAGGCAGATTCAGGAAAAAGCTCTTCAAAAATTAAAAGTGTTTGCAGAAAAAAAGAAGTTACAGGGATATCTTGAGCTTCTTGACAGTTTACGCTCTCAGGTTTGAAAATTTATCATAACAAAAATTGAAAAAGATAAAGGTAAAGATTTTATCTAACAAAAACATAAAGGATGACTTTTTCAAGTTAAGACTCGAATTCCCTTTTTCAGACAAAATAGAGCCTGGACAGTTTGTTCACATAAGAATTGGAGAGAGTTTCCCTCCGCTGCTTAGAAGGCCGTTTAGTATAAGCA
>JAGHCI010000109.1:0-5720 GCA_021160545.1 Candidatus Aerophobota bacterium
AGAATCAGATATTGATGTTTTAATAATTTTACCATGCGAAGTTGACGAGAAGATAAGAGAAGAAATAATCGACATGATTTTTGATATAAATCTTAAATTTGATACCAATATAAGCCCCCTTATCTTTTCAGAAAGGGAATGGGCAGATCTTTCAATACTTCCAATTCATTATTTTATAGAAAAAGAGGGGTCGTCTTTCTTTCTCTGTCAGCAGAATTTATCACGCATGTTTTTATATTGTCAGTGCTCTATTACTTCAAAAAAACCTAAAATTTAAGAAACATTCTGGAGTTAGAGCTTCCTTCCATAAAAATTTTGTAAAACAAGGACTTGTAAGTCCTGATGATGGCCGTTTTTACGATAGGTTATTTGAGGCAAGACAAAGAGGAGATTACGTTGAATTTGTTCATTTTGAAAAAGAACAGGTAGAAAGAGGGCTTAATAAAGCAAGAGAGTTTGTTAATAAGATGAAGAGATTAATTGAGAAATTCACAGAAGAGGGAAAAAACCCAAGGGCATGAGAATGGGTAAAAAATTCATTTTAGAAGAGATATGCCGGTTTTGCATTTCTGAGGAGGTTCTCTCGTTTTTAGCAGAGAGGCCTTATTTTTCTTTCCTTGATAGTGGGGACGGGATTTACAAAGATAATCTCGGGCGTTATTCTTTTCTTGCGTTTGACCCTTTTCTGGTTATAAAGAGCAAAGGAAAACTTGTCAAGGTAATAAAAAGAGGAAAAGAAAAACAAATAAAGGGAAATCCTTTTTACTTTCTTAGAAAAGTATTAAATACAATGGACATTGGTCAGGTTTCAAGTAAACTTCCGCCTTTTCTTGGTGGAGGTGTGGGGTACTTAAGTTATGACCTGTGTCATCTTATTGAGAGACTCCCTTCTACAGCAAGAGATGATATAAGTGCCCCTGAACTTTTTATCGCCTTTTATGATAAGGTCATAATAATAGACCATCTTTTAGACAAGGCTTTTTTATCTGTTATTAAACTTCCAGGTGAAGGGGATGTACTCCTCAGGAGAAAAATGGATAATTTTAAAAAGTGTGTATCAGAATTAATGAAGCTAAATGATTTTGATCCTCCCGGCAAAGTTTTTTCAAGGGAAAGAGAAAAAAATCCCTGTAATTTGCGGAACTTGCAGATAAAGTCCAACTTTACAAAAAAAGCTTACCTTGATGCTGTTAGAAAAGCAAAAGAGTACATAGCAGCAGGTGATATATTTCAGGTAAATCTTTCTCAGAGACTTGAGACTTTTTTAAATATTACCCCCTTTGAGCTTTACAAAACGCTTCGGAGGATAAACCCTGCTCCCTTTGCTGCTTATTTAAACTTTGAGGAAGTAGTTGTGGCAAGCTCTTCTCCTGAACGCTTTCTCAAGGTTGTGGGCAGGAAAGTTCAGACAAGGCCCATTAAAGGCACAAGACCTCGAGGGGAAAACGAAGAGGAAGATAAAAGACTGGCAAGAGAGCTCCTTGAAAGCGAGAAAGATAGAGCAGAACTTGTAATGATTGTGGATCTTGAGAGAAACGATCTTGGAAAAGTTTGTAGTTATGGTTCCGTAAAGGTGAAGGATCTTATAAAACTTGAGGTCTATCCTACTGTTTTTCATACTGTATCCACAATAGAGGGAGAACTTTATCCTGGCAAAGACAGGATAGACCTTCTCAAGGCAACATTTCCAGGAGGGTCTATTACAGGTGCCCCTAAGATAAGGGCCATGGAAATTATAGATGAGCTGGAACCAACAAAAAGGAGCATCTACACAGGGACTCTTGGTTATTTTGGTTTTAACAGGACCATGGATCTTAATATTGTTATCAGAACATTTTTAATAAAGAAAAACAGGGCTTTCTTCCAGGTGGGAGGAGGAATAGTTGCAGATTCAGACCCTGAGAAAGAATATCAGGAGACTTTTGACAAGGCAAAGGCTCTTATTTTGTCTCTTTACAGGGGTAATGATGGGTTATAAGGTTTTTATTAACGGTGAATTTATTGAGGAAAAGAACGCTAAATTTTTCATAGATGATGTTGGTTTTTTATTTGGATACGGGATATTTGAGACAATGCGATCCTTTAAGGGGTATATCTACAGGTTGGAAGACCATGTGGAAAGACTTTTAGATTCAGCAAGTTTTTTTAATATACCCTTTTCTCTTTCTAAGGAAGAGATTTGTAAGCAGGTTTACAAAACTTTAAACCTTAACCTTCTTAAAGACGCCTATATAAAAATGATTTTATCAGGTGGACTTTATTCAGGTAAACTGGGAAGTCCTTTAAAAGGCAGGTCACTTTTTATTATAAGAGTTTTACCTCTTGAGTCTTTTTCAGGCAGAGTTTACACAGAAGGAGTTAAGGCAACATTCTCCTCAATAAGAAGGAGTCCCTTTTCTCCTGTGGTAAAGCACAAAACTTTGAATTTTATGGAAAATCTTTTTGCCAGGAAAGAGGCAGAAAGTAAAGGCTTTCAGGAGGCTATTTTCTTAAATACCGAAGGCAACTTATGCGAAGGTTCCATAACTAACCTTTTTATAGTGAAGAAAAAAAAGGTTATCACTCCTTCCCTGTCCTCAGGAATTCTTCCCGGAATTACCCGCAAGGCAGTGATTGAGATCTGTGCAAGACTATCTTTGGTTTGCGAGGAGAAAAGTGTAAAACCAGAAGAGCTTTTTAAGGCAGATGAAGCTTTTTTAACAAACTCTTTGCGGGGAATTTTACCTCTTATTGAGGTGGATTTTAAAAAAATAGGAGAAGGAAAACCAGGGGAAGTGACTCAACTTTTAATGAAAGAGTATGAAAAGGAGATTCTCAGCAAAGCAAATTTTCCAAGGTTTCTTTGAGCTGGAGAGCATTAGCCACCGCATAAGCATTGTAGTCATTGTTAAAGTAAATGTACACTTTTTTTACTCCCTGTGTTGAAAAGTTTTTTATTTTCTCTGCCCATTTTAAAATTTCTTCTTCTGAATAACAGGAGCCATAGAGAATTTCCTTTCCATGGAATCTGATATAAGCTATATCAGAGGTTATTTCTATAATCTCAGGAAGGTTTGGCATGCTGACAATACAGTAGGCCATCCTGTATTTTTTTAAAATCGAGAATGCATCAGAAGTAAACCAGCTTTCATTCCTGAACTCCACTGCTTGGTCGAGATTGGAGGGAAGTTTTCCAAGGAAATCTTCTAAAAGATTTAGATTACATTTTAGAGAAGGAGGGAATTGATAAAGTATAGCTCCCAGATTTTTTTCAAGAGGAGATATTCGGGTAAAGAAAGTTTCAATATCCTGTTTTACATCTTTTAGTTTCTTAAGATGAGTTATCCGGCGCCACATTTTTAAGGTAAATTTGAAGGTGGGTGGGGCTTTTTTAGCCCACCCTTTAACCATATTAGGAAAGGGAAGCCTATAGAAGGATGAATTAATTTCAACACTATTAAAAAACTTTGCATAATAATTAAACCATCTGCTTTTGTCCAGACTTTCAGGGTAAAATCTTCCCCTCCAGTGTTCATACCACCAACCTGATGTTCCGATTATTATTTCCATATCAACTTACCTTTTTTATTTTACCTTTAATTTGCAAAAGAGCAAATTATCCTGGGTTAAGTTAAGTATTGTCAGGGTTTTAAATAAATAAATTCTTGCTGGTATTGACAGTAAAATGTGTATGACTATAATACTACTTGCAGAAAAGAAGGGAGGTGCGTTTTTAAAAAACAGGGTAAAATAAGGTATTTTTAGAGAGATAAAGGCACAAAGACGTGCCAAAGTCAAAAGAAAGACGGAGGCGTCTTTCCTTCTCAAAGGAGAGGGAAAGGCGCCTTTTATTTTATATTAATAATTAAAAGGAGGGGATTGTGAATCTGCGAAGGCCCAATGCCAATGAGGCCACAGGAACCTTTAACAGGTCAAGAGACGTTGTCCCTCTGTCAGGTCTTTGCACCGTCTGTGTTGATGGGTGTCAGGGAGGATGCGAGATATGGCTTGCTTCTTTTAGAGGTCGTGAGGTTATCTATCCTGGGCCATATGGAGAGGTAACCGCAGGTGCAAATAAAAACTATCCTGTGGATTACTCCCATATTAATATCCAGGGTTACGCTACCGGAGCAAAGGGCTTGCCAGAAGAGGTTGAAGCTGGACCTGACACAGCTGTTTTTCATAGTGTGAATACCGAGACAGAATATGGGTGGGAAAAGAAGGTTAAAATGCGTCTTCCTATTTTTACAGGAGCCCTGGGTTCAACAGAAATAGCAAGGAAAAATTGGGAACACTTTGCAGTTGGAGCTGCTATTTCAGGTATTACACTTGTGTGTGGTGAAAATGTCTGCGGGGTTGACCCTGAGCTTGAGCTTACCTCTGAGGATAAGGTTAAAAAATCCCCAGAGATGGATCGGAGAATAGGGATTTATAAACGTTTCCATGAAGGATATGGAGAGATTCTGGTTCAGATGAATGTGGAGGATACAAGACTTGGAGTGGCAGAGTATGTTCTGGAAAAGCATGGGCTTGAGACCATTGAGTTGAAATGGGGTCAGGGTGCAAAAAGCATAGGTGGAGAAATAAAGGTTGACAGTCTTGAAAAAGCCCTGGAACTTAAGAAAAGGGGGTATATTGTCCTTCCTGATCCAACTCTTCCCTCTGTTCAGAGAGCATTTAAGGAGGGAGAATTTAAACAGTTTGAAAGACACTCTCGTCTGGGTTTTGTTGAGCGGGATACGTTCCTGAAAGAAATTGAGCGTCTGCGCAAGCTCGGGTTTAAGAGAATAACCTTAAAGACAGGAGCCTATTCCGCAAAGGAACTTGTCATGGCTTTGCGCTGGGGAGCAGAGGCAAAGCTTGATCTTATTACCATAGATGGAGCACCCGGTGGGACAGGAATGAGTCCCTGGCCAATGATGAATGAGTGGGGTATTCCAACTTTTTATCTTCAGTCTCTTGCCCACAGGTTTTGTAAGAGGCTTACAGAAAGAGGAATAAGAGTTCCGGATATTGCAATAGCTGGGGGATTTTCCACAGAAGATGGTGTATTTAAGGCAATTGCTATGGGTAGTCCTTATGTGAAAGCTGTTTGTATGGGAAGGGCTTTAATGATACCCGGTATGGTAGGAAAAAATATTAAAAAATGGTATGAAGAGGGAAGTCTGCCAAAGAGGGTTTCAAGATATGGAACAAAGCCAGAGGAGATGTTTGTGTGCTATGAGGAGCTAAGGGAAAAATACGGCAAGGAGATGGAAAATATCCCTTGGGGTGCAATAGGTATTTACACTTTCTGTCAGAAATTTAAAATGGGGCTCCAGCAGCTTATGGCAGGTAGCAGAAACTTCAGTATTTCCACAATTTCTCGTCAGGACCTTATGGCTCTAACAGAGGAGGCAGCAAAAATATCCGGGATCCCTTATGTCATGGATGCCTATAGAGAGGAGGCTGAGAAAATTTTAGAAGAATAAGATAACCTCCGATTTGCTCTAAAAACATTTCACATCCAAAAAAGAAGTTTATTAAAAGAGGTTTATTAATAAAAGACAGGGGTGTCTTCCAGAGGCAGAGACACCCTCTTTTTATCTCTCTCAAATCTTCAGGAAACCCTCGCATTTTTCGTCCTGAGAAAGAGCGAAAATTGGTTAAAAATTTATTTTTGCTAAAATATTAACAAAAAATAAGAGCTTTTTATTATGTTTGATTTTTTCTTTTTAGTAGCATTTGGTGCAGGACTTTTA
>JAGHCI010000091.1:0-3902 GCA_021160545.1 Candidatus Aerophobota bacterium
ATAGCCTGCCTTATTTCTAAGGAAAAAGCCGTGGTGAAGGTTGTTAGAGGAAGGTTTGGGGATGTTGTTAATCTTTCAAAGGTAATTATAGGGACAGCTGGTATGGCCAACGAGCAGGCAGTTGGCCTTGGAAAACCTGTTGTTGCTTTTCCAGGGAAGGGTCCTCAGATAACAGAGAAATTTTTGCGTATTCAAAGAAAACTTCTTGGAGGTTGTGTTTTTATAGTGAAAAGAGATAGCGAAGCTATTGCAGAGAAGGTTTTTTCTTTGCTTCAAGACTTTGAGCTTTTAAAAAAGGTGGCACGGATTGGAAAAGAAAGGATGGGAGAACCTGGTGCAGCAGAAAGGATAGCAAGACTTATAGGTGAAAGATTAACGGGTGGTGGGTAATATCTTCTCTTGTTTTTCCATAAGACCTATACCAAAGCCTATTATTGCAAAAAATAAAAGCCCCACCTGAAAATAGTCAATGAATGTTTCAACAGTTGCATGAATTAAAGCACCCACAATTGCCAGAAAACATCCTTCAATGATCAGTTTTGTTTCAGGGTCTGTTTTTTTAAGTTTTTCAAGACAACCCTTTAAAAAAGAACCTATAAGTAAAATCAAACTTCCGAGTCCAAAAATACCTATTTCTATCAGATAATTAAAGTAAAGATTATGGGCATGGGAGTGCAAAGCAAGTTTTGAAGAGAAAGAAGAGGAGGCTATTCTATATGTTCCAAGTCCTGTGCCAAAGAAGGGATGATTTTTAAACATAGGCCATATTATATTTTCCCAGGTGTAAACGCGTTCATCCACTGTTCCGTAGATATTAATTATTGAAAGCAAAAAATCAAATTTTACAAGAAAAAGAAAAACTCCTGCCCCAAGAAGGAATGTACCCAATTTAAAGTTTCTTCTCATCACAAAAATTAAAAAAATGACTCCCGCGGCTCCTATACCTCCCAGGCACTTGGTGAGCCAGAAACAGAAGGCAGTCGCAAAAAGTAAGGTTATTAAAATAGGCCTTTCTTTTTTGTTTTTCTCAAGAAAAACGAGGATAAAGGGAAAAGTTAAAACAAGGTATTTGGCAAAGCGGTTAGGATTGCCAAATGTTGAGCTAATCCCCCCTTTTTTTGTATAGATTCCAAAAGAGAAAAGGGGTATTTTTACCTCAAAATTAAGGTTTAAAAGATACTGGATAATACCAAATCCTGTAATAACTGCTGTTCCCGCAAGGATTGCTTTTAAAATGGAGTTTAAATTTTTTTCTGAAACGCCTTCTTTTGCATACCCTCTTGTAATTGTTAAAACTACCACATAGGAGAAAAAGACAAAAAATGTTTTAAGGCTCAAATTAAAATCAATGGAGAAAATAACAGATACTATTATTGTCCCTATTAAAAGAAAAAGAGAAAGATTAAAAAAGGAAAGGCGAGGATTAAACATTTTTTTAATGCTTATTTTTCTTAACCATCTCACAAAGGCAAATATAAGGAAAAGATAACTCAAAGGTGATAGCCAGGGCAGAAAAAAGAAAAAAAATTTAAGCGGGTCTTTTGTCTTTTTTCCCTTCTTGTATTTTTTTATCATCGTTTATTATTTTCCTCTTTTTCACCTGTTCATTATAACCTTTAAGATAAAAATGGCAAAGTATTAGTTTAAAAAAAGCAGCATTAAGCCATTTTATATTTTTCTTTTGAATCTCAGCAAAAAACTTTTTCCCCTTTGGATTTTCCTCAAGAAAGCGGCCTATAAAGGCAAAACAAAAAAGAGGATTTCCTTTAACTGAGAGCTTCACTTCAAGGGAGGGGTGTTTTTTTAAAAAAAGAGCGCCGCTTTTCCCCCGCATAAATTCTTTTTCTTTTAAAAATTCAAGATCTTTTTCATTTTTTGTCTCTTTTTTAAAATGATACCCGAGAGCTTTTGGATTTTTCTTTATCCTCAGTCCCATTTTTTTTAATCTATATCCAAGTTCTATATCCTGCCACCCGTAGGGGAAAAGCTCTGTATCAAATCCCCCCACTTTCTCCACATATTCTTTCTTCACAGAGACATTTGCTGTGTTAAAGGGTGAAAAGGATATATCCCATATGCTTTTTTTCTTTTTACCCACCTGGTCAAGGCTTGATATGTATATAAGCTCGCCGTTTACCACCACCTCTTTGTAGAGATTGTGAAATTTCAAATGCTCCCTGGTAAAATCAGGAATCACAATTATATCACTGTCTACAAATATTAGATACTTTCCCTTAGCTTCTTTTATTCCTTTGTTTCTTGATATGGACTGACCAAGGCGTCTTTCATTTTTTATGTAGGTTAACCTGCAAGGAGGGGAGAGAGATTTTACCATTTTTTCTGTATCATCAGTTGAGCCATCGTCAATTAGGATTATTTCATAATCATCTTTTGGAAAATTCTGGTTAAAAAGAGCCTCAAGGCAGCTTTTTAATATTTCTTTACGATTGTAGGAAGGAATTATAATACTTACCTCAACCACTTTTTATATCCTTATTTTATGTTTTTCCATTCCCTCTTTTAATCCTTCAGCATAGGCGTGAATCAGGTATGCTTTTTTTAACAACGAAAAGGTAATTTTTCTTTTTTGAGAAATAGACTGATAGGTTATTTTTTCCTCATCCCAGCCTATTTTTCTCAGGAAGTTACTGTATTTAAGATAATTGAGGTGTATCTGCTTTTTTGTCTTGGTAGAAGGGTGCTTTTTATAGTATAAAATGGCATTTTCCCCTCTTTCTCTGTATTTTTGCCAGAGATTTTGGAGACTTTCCCCGGTTTCTTTCTCTTCCTTATAGTGAAGAGCATATGCTTTTCTGTTTTTTACTCTTTTTAATCCCATTTTTATAAGTCTTGTTCCAAGTTCTCTGTCCTGCCATCCATAACCTTTTCCAAACTCCTCGTCAAAGCCTTTTAATTTTATCAAATTTTTTAAAAGACAGGAAGTGTTGGCGGTGATAAATGTTGCTCCTCCGAAGTCAAAAAAAGCAAGTATTTTAACAAGTGGACTTTCAAGAGGAGGATTTATAAGGTTTTTCTCTCCTGTTATGTTTATAGCAGGCCCGTCAACAATTAACCCAGGATTTTCTTTGTGAAGTTCCACATGTTCTTTTATAAACCAGGGGGGTGTAAGGATGTCGCTGTCTATAAAAATTACAACTTTCCCCTTTGCTTTAGAAAGAGCAAGGTTCCTTGACTTGCTTTGCCCTTCTCTTTGCGGATTTTTGAGGTATAAAAAATTGCAGGGAGGATTTTGTTCTTTTATCATTTTTTCTGTGTCATCGGTTGAACCGTCGTTAACAACAATTATCTCATATTTATTTTTGGGAAAATCTTGATTGAACAGAAGTTCAAGACATCTTTTTAAAATTTTCCCCCTGTTATAACTTGGTATGATCACACTTGCATCCATGGCCAGATTTTCACTTTATGCTTTTTCATTCCTTCTCTTAGTCCTTTAACATAGGCTCTTTTAAGTTTTAGATTAATAAGCAGGTTAAAAAGGAATTTATCATTTTCTCTTGCCCATCCAAGAATTTTGTCTCCCGAAGAGGTATCAAGCCACCATGTAAATTTGTCTGTCAAAAGTTGATGGGCTCTTATTTGCAGTTTAACAAATAAAGTGGGATGCTTTTTATAATATAAAACAGCGTTTTTCCCCCTTTCAATTCTTCTTTTTATAAGCTCCTTAAGATTAGATAAATCCCTCTTTTCTTTATAATGATAAACTATAGCATTAACGTTTCTCTTGGCAAAAAGACCGATTTTTGTCAGTCTGTAACCAAGCTCCCAGTCATGCCATCCAAGTCCTTCAAAATCCTCATCAAATCCTCCCACTTTAGTAAGATATTTCTTCCTCACAGAAAGATTAGAGGTTATAAAAGAAGGCCCTGAGAGGTTAAAAA
>JAGHCI010000063.1:0-3841 GCA_021160545.1 Candidatus Aerophobota bacterium
AATTGACAGTATCTTAATTTTTGCTAAATTTAAATTCAAAAAATAATAAAAAGGGGTGAGTAGGTTGTCAGGACATTCTAAGTGGAGCAGTATAAAACACAAAAAAGCAAAAAAGGACGCTCAGAAGGGAAAACTTTTCAGTAAGCTGGCTCGAAAAATAACAATAGAGGCAAAGCAGGGAGGGGGTGATATTGACAAAAATCCAGCACTTCGTATGGCCGTGGAAAAAGCACAGGAAGCTGGAATGCCCAAGGAAAATATAACAAAAGCTATAAAAAGGGGAACAGGGGAGCTTCCTGGAGTGAGTTATGAGCAGATAACCTGTGAAGGATATGGACCGGGTGGAGTTGCTCTTTTAATTGAGGCTGTGACTGACAATAAAAGAAGAGTTATCTCCGAAATAAGGCATATATTGACCAGCAATGGGGGGCACATGGGAGAAACTGGTTGTGTAAGCTGGCTTTTTGAAAGAAAAGGTTCTGTTGTATTTGATAAGAGAAATATCGATGAGGATAAAATTATGGAGCTTGCAATTGAAATAGGAGCGGAAGATATCAAAGAAGATGAAAACACCATGGAGATAATATTCCCTCCTGAAGAATTTGGAAAGGTCAAAGAGAAAATTAAAGAAGCAGGACTGAAACCTGACCTTTTAGAACTCACCATGGTTCCTCAAACTGTCGTTCCTCTGGAAGAGAAAGAGGCCATACAAATGTTGAAATTAATGGATGCTCTTGAGGAAATGGAGGAGGTGCAAAATGTGTATGCTAATTTTGATATACCTGAGGAAATAATGGAGAAAGCTTCCTCAAAATGAAAACTCATCTTCTTTCCTGCTTAAACAAGATTAAGGCAGAGTATGCAGAAATAAGGTGGGAAGAAAGAATAACAACCTACATACATTGGGTAGGAAAAGAGCTTGAGGCAATAGGAACCTCTAAAGAAAAAGGTGGATGCGTAAGAATTAAAGGAAAGGCAGGATGGGGATTTTCCTCCTTCAACAATCTGGATAATCTCCCCTTTTATCTTGACCTGACTTTAAAGCAATCTTTGCTCCCAAAAGGGGACCCTGTTATTCTTGCACCTGTTACTCCAGTCCAGAAAATCATACCTGGAAGCTGTAAAAAAGACCCCCGCAAAATTGACCTTGAAGAAAAATACAGGCTTTCTTCCCATTACAATAAAATACTTCTCTCTGCACCGGAAATTCAGACCTCGGATCTGAGGTATGTTGACCTTTATCTTGTCAAATATTTTGCCAATTCTGAAGGAACCTATATTCAGCAGGAGATCTTTTACACTCTCTTAGGGATGACCTCTATCGCAAGAAAAGGAGGAAACATACAGTCTGCCCATGAAGGTGTGGGAGGAGTGGGGGGATATGAGCTTGTAGAAAATCAGGAAGAAAAAGCAGAAAGAGCAGTTAAAAGAGCAATTCAGCTCCTTGATGCAGAACCTGCCAAAGGAGGAAGATATACTGTGGTTATAGACCCTGAACTAAGTGGTGTTTTTGCTCATGAGGCTTTCGGACATCTTTCTGAGGCAGATTTTCTCTTTGAAAATGAACGTCTTCTTCAGATAATGAAATTAGGCCGGCGTTTTGGAGGTGAAATCCTTAATATTGTTGATCAACCCACCATTCCAGGAGAAGGGGGATTTTATCTTTACGATGATGAGGGAGTTCCAGCTGGGAAAACCTACCTTATAAAAGAAGGAAAACTTGTAGGGAGACTTCACTCAAGAGAGACTGCGGCAAAGATGGGAGAAAAACCAACAGGTAATGCTCGAGCTATAAGCTATGAGTATCCACCTATAGTAAGAATGAGTAACACCTATATAGAAAAAGGAGAGAAAAGTAAAGAAGAGATAATCTCTGAAGTAAAAGAGGGAATATACGCAAGAGGATTTAGAGGAGGCCAGACAAACCTTGAAATGTTCACTTTCGCACCTGAGGAAGGTTACATAATAAAAAATGGGAAGCTGGGAAAAAGAATAAGAGATTTTAATTTAACCGGCAATATCTTTACCACACTTTCAAAAATTGACGCTATAGGAAATGATCTTGTTTTGTTTACAGGACCGGGAGGATGTGGTAAAGACGGTCAATCACCTCTCCCTGTATCCACAGGAGGTCCTCATATTCGGATAAGGGAACTTGTGGTAGGAGGCAGATAGAGTGAAAAAAATTTTAGAGAAAGCTCTTTGTGAAGCTGAGGAAGCAGAAGTTTACAGAGAAGAATTTCAAAATACAACGGTTAGTTTTCAATCTAACCGTTTAAAATCCCTTGATAACTCCTTCGGGGAAGGAATAGGACTTCGGGTGATAAAAAATGGCAAAATAGGATTTTCCAGCATCACAAATAAAGAAGACGCAGATTTCTTAGTAAAATCGGCAATATCCTCAAGTTCTATAGGAGAAAATGCTTTTTTTAAGTTTCCCCCTTCCCCTTCTAAAATCCCCAGGGTAAAATGTTTTGACCCTGACATCCTTTCACTTCCTGTAGAAAAAATGATTGACGAAGGGGAAAGAACAATTAAGGCCATTTTAAAAGAATTCCCTCATCTGCAATGTGAAGCTGAAATAGATAAAACAATTGTCAAAATTTCTATTTTAAATAGTGCCGGGCTATCTTTCAGCTACGAGAAAACCTTCTACTCCTTCTTCATCTATGCCTTCCAGGCTCAAGAGGGGGATTTCTTAGGAGTGGGAGAGGAAAATTCAAGCTGTAAATATCATGACTGGTCAGAGATACTTGTTCAAAAAATCGTGGATAAAATAAAATTATCTCAAAAGAGAGCCACTATTGAAAAAGGAGTGTATCCTGTTATTTTTACTTCCAAGGCTATGCCTGCTATCTTCAGTCCTCTGAAAAGAGGTATAAATGGGAAGTTTGTCCACAAAAAAGTTTCTCCTCTTTTTTTAAAACTCAACCAGAAAATAGTATCACCTGACCTTACTATTGTGGATGATGCCACGTTTCCCTATGCAAGGGCTTCCTCCCCTGTAGATGGAGAAGGCGTTCCTTCCCGTAAAACTTTTATAATTGAAAACGGCGTTTTAAAAAACTTCATTTATGACCTCCAAACTGCAGGACTTATGAAAACAAAAACTACAGCAAACGCTGCAAGAGATTACGACAGCCTTCCCTCTCCCTCCACTACCAACTTTATAATATCCCCAGGTGAGTTTTCCCTGGAGGAGATGATTAAAGATATAAAAGAAGGATTAATTGTTGACCAGGTGATTGGAGCAGGACAGAGCAATGTTCTTATGGGAGAGTTTTCTGTAAATCTTGACCTGGGATTCAAAGTAGAAAACGGGAAAATAAAAGGTAGAATTAAAGATGTCATGGCTACAGGTAACGTATACGAACTTTTAAGTAACATAAGGGGAATAGGAAAAGAGGCAATCTTTGTTGGATCCAACTATACCCCTCCTTTCTATTTTGCTAAAATTAATATAGCTGCCTGACCAATCAAAAATCGGAAAGGTGATTTATAAAATTATGAAAAAGGGATTAATTCAGGTTTATACTGGAAATGGAAAAGGTAAAACAACTGCAGCCATAGGCCAGGCAATAAGAGCTATGGGGAGGGGATGGAGGATTATGGTTGTTTTCTGGCTTAAAGGAGAGGGAACATCAGGAGAAATGGAAATTCTAAAAAAGCTTGGAGCAAAGGTTATTTTCTGGGGAGAAGAGTACGGGAAAAAACTTATAACCGGCAAACCAGTTGGAAACAAAGATAACATAAAAAAAGAAGCAAAGGATTTTCTTAACAAAATAAAAGGGATTATAGAAAAAGAAAGATATGATCTTCTCATAATGGATGAGATAAATGT
>JAGHCI010000194.1:0-3522 GCA_021160545.1 Candidatus Aerophobota bacterium
AATATCTTCATTTTTGATGTTTTTTAATCATTTTTATTTAAGGTATAATTGAAGCAGGTTTTAGCTCCTTTCAAAGATTTTTTCCGAAACTGGAGGAGAAGGTTATATTGACAAAACATGAATATGTTGCATTATCTGTTGATACACCTGAGGACCTTGAAAAAGCGAGACTCTTTGCAAGGTCACTGAGAGAAAAGAAAGGAGGTTTATAAATAATGCCTTTATGGGAAGGTGTGATTTCAGCCATTATAACACCCATGAAAGATGGTGGGGAAAAAGTTGACGCTGAGGCAATGCGCTCTTACCTTGATTTTATTGTTGAAAAGGGAGTGGATGGTGTGTTTGTTGGAGGAACAACAGGTGAGGGACCTCTTTTGTCTCTGGAGGAGAGAAAACAAATTGCTGAGGTTGCAGTTGAAAAGCTCAAAGGAAAAGTGAAAGTAATAGTCCATACAGGATGTATAACCACCGAGGAGAGTATCAGACTTACAAAACATTCCTGTGAAATTGGGGCAGATGCAGCAGGAATAGTTCTTCCTTATTTTTACGGCCTTGATGATGAGGCTATATTAAATCATTTTGTAAGAATAGCCGATGCTGTGCCGGAATTTCCTCTTTTTGTTTATAACATACCTCAGTGCACCTGCAACAATTTGAGTCCTGAGTTATTTGAAAGGCTTCTTGAAAGAGTGCAGACAATTGTGGGTGTAAAAACAAGTAATCCTGATATTTTTCAGATACAGGAATATGTGCGAGTTGCAAAAGATAGGTGCTCTGTATTTGTAGGGTGCGATGGTCTTATTTTTATGGGGCTTTGCGCTGGTGCAAAGGGTATTGTTTCCGGAAATGCTTCCTGTTTTCCTGAACCTTTTGTGAAGATTTACAGAGCTTTTAAAGGAAAAGATCTTGAAAAAGCACGGGAATGCCAGCTTGTTATAGATAAGGTGAGAGAGACATTGGGGGATGGTCGCTACATTTCTTCTTTTAAAAAAGCCCTGCAATTAAGAGGAGTAAAGGTGGGTAGTGTAAGAGCGCCTCATCGGGAACTTTCTCAGGAAGAGGTGGTCAGACTGAAAGAATCTTTGAAGGCTTTGGAATTAATTTAAAGGGAAATATATTCCTTATAAGGACAAAGAAGAAAGTTCCCGGAGAGTAAATTCCGGAGTTACCCCCTTTGATGAGAATTTAGGCTGAGCGTCAAAGAATTTGGGCATCGCATCAGATTGTTCGATGAAAAGAGAATAAAAATGGAAAAGCATATTCTTATTATCTATGGTAGCCCTCGTGAGGGGGGTAATACAGATACTCTTCTTGCAGAGGTTTTAAAAGGGGTGAGAAGGGAGAGTAAAAATATAAGTATAGAGGAAGTTTATCTTCGCAAGCTTTCTATATCTCACTGTCAGGAATGCAGGGTATGCGAGAGAAAAGGGAAGTGCGTGATAAATGATGATATGCAAAGTTTACATGAAAAGCTCTGGCAGGCAGACTATATTGTGCTTGCCTCTCCTATATTTTTTTATTCTGTCAGCTCTCTTGCAAAATGTATGATTGATAGATGCCAGACTCTCTGGGCAAGAAGATATATCTTAAAGCGGCATCCTGATAAACAAGAAGAAGAAAGAGGAGGGTGGTTTGTATCTGTGGGTGCAACAAGAGGAAGAAATCTTTTTGAAGGAGCTATTTTAACGGTTAAATATTTTTTTGATGCAGCAGGCGTTCCCTACAGAGGAGATCTCCTTGTAAGAGGAGTTGACGAAAAAGGAGAGATTCAAAAACAAAAAGAAATTCTTTCCTCTGCCTATAATCTTGGAAGAAAGATAGCCGCTCTTTCTTGAACTAATTTTTATCCTACCTTCTCTTTTTAACCCCGACCTTTTCGCAGAAGATTTCTATACAACACCTGCTACAAAAAGGCGATACGGGTCTGCATATTCTCTGACCAAAATTTACAAGTAAACTGTTAAATTCTATCCAGTAGGTTCTGGGAAGTTTTTCTCTTAAAGCAAATTCTGTTTGTTCTGGAGTTTTTGTTTTAACATATCCCCATCTGTTTGTTATTCTGTGAACATGGGTATCAACACATATACCAGCTTTTCCAAATCCCACAGTTAAAACAAGATTTGCTGTTTTTCTCCCCACTCCTGGTAAGGATAAAAGTTCATCAAGCTCAGAGGGGACTTTCCCTTTGTATTTTTTAACAATAATCTGGCACACTTTTTTTATGGCTTTTGCCTTGTTTCTATAAAAACCAACAGGATATATAACCTCTTCAATTTTCCCGACAGGAAGTTTTATCATCCTTTCTGCGTCATCTGCTATTCTGAAAAGCCTTTCTGAGGCTTTCTTTGTAACCTCATCTTTTGTTCTAAGGCTTAACATACAGGAAATAAGAACTTTAAAAGGGTTCTTTGTCTTTACAGCAACTTCTGTAACAACCGGTAAATTCCACCTTTTGGTCTTTTCCCTTAGTATAGCTATTACTCTGTGTATATCCTCGTCTTTCACCCTTAATCCATTCCTGCCATATGTTTTAGCGCAAGGTATAAAGCCTGCGTTCCTTTTTTACCGGCGCCAAGTGCCTGGACAGACACGTAAAGCTGATGGACAAGTGCAAGTCCCGGCAGGGATATCTGCATTCTCTGTGCCTCCTCCAATGCAATTGCCATATCTTTAACAAAGTGATCCACAAAAAATCCAGGTTCCATATCCCCCTTTAAGATTCGAGGGGCGAGGTTATCAAGGCTCCAGCAAGCAGCTGCTCCTCCTGATATTGATTTTAGCATTGTCTCAAGGTCAAGACCTGCCTTTGTTCCATATAACAATGCTTCGACCATTCCGATCATTGTTCCTGCAATCTGGATCTGATTGCACATTTTTGTGTGCTGCCCTGCTCCAGGTCCTCCCTGCAGGATAATTGTCTTTCCCAATTTTTCGAGCAGAGGTCTTGCAGTCTCAAATGCCTCCTTTTCTCCTCCAACCATTATGGAAAGTGTTGCATTGCGTGCTCCTACATCTCCACCTGATACTGGTGCATCAAGAGAAAAAACCCCTTTTTCTTTAAGAGCTTTTGCAATTTCAATAGCAAGAGATGGTTTGCTTGTTGTAAAGTCAATAAATATTGCCCCTTTTTTAATTGTGTTTATAATGCCTTCCTTTCCAAAAACAACTTCTCTTAGCTCATCGGGAAAGCCCACCATTGTGCAGACAAAATCTTTATCTTCTGCTGCTTCCTGAGGGGAATTTGCCCATTTTGCTCCAGCATCAAGCAGGTCTTTAGCTTTGCTTTTTGTTCTTGTAAAAACTGTGAGATCGTATCCTGCTTTAATTAGATGTCCTGCCATGGGATGCCCCATTACTCCTGTGCCTATCCACCCAACTTTTTTCATTCCTTTCCTCCTCTCCTGTTTACTTTTTTTAAAAAATTTTGCATATTATATTATAACAAATTTTTTAGTTGCTCAAATGCTGGTAAAGATTGGAAGTTTTTGTTAAATTTTGTTTATTCTTAAAAGAGTTGACAAT
>JAGHCI010000118.1:0-10150 GCA_021160545.1 Candidatus Aerophobota bacterium
GAATCAAGGGCGTGCTTTATAGTCACTCCCTGAGGGTCAGATACTCCTTCTTTTAAACTTATGTATATCTTGGCATTAAACATTTTCCACCTCTTTTTGTTATTCCCATTCTATGGTAGCAGGAGGCTTGGAAGTTATATCATAAACAACTCTGTTTACCCCCTTTACTTCGTTAACTACTCTACAGGAAATTTTATCAAGCAGTTCGTGAGGAAGTTTTGCCCAGTCTGCAGTCATCCCATCCTGACTTGTAACAGCTCTAAGGCAAATTGTATATTCATAGGTTCTTGCATCTCCCATCACCCCTACACTTCTCACAGGTAAAAGCACAGCAAAGGATTGCCATATTCTGGATATTTCCTCGTATTTCTCCATTTCTTCCTGAACAATTTTGTCTGCCTGACGCAAAACTTTAAGACGTCTTTTCGTAATCTCTCCTATAACTCTTATAGCCAGTCCAGGACCGGGAAAAGGCTGGCGATTCACTATTCTTTCTGGAAGTCCAAGTTCTCTTCCCACCATTCTCACTTCATCTTTAAAAAGTTCTCTTAAAGGTTCTATTAATTTAAGCTTCATTATAGAAGGAAGTCCTCCCACATTGTGATGGGACTTTATAGTAGCAGAAGGTCCCCCTTTTGCTGAGAGAGATTCAATAACATCAGGATACAAAGTTCCCTGAGCTAAAAAGTCTACTTTACCAAGTTTGTCTGCCTCCTCTGTAAATACTTTAATAAACTCCTCACCAATTATTTTTCTTTTTTTTTCAGGATCTTTTATTCCTTTGAGTTTTTCCAGAAATCTTTGCTCTACGTCAACGTATCTTATATTCAAATGAAAGTGGTCTCTAAATGTGCTTAAAACCTCATCTGCCTCTCCTTCCCGTAAAAGCCCATTATTGACAAAAATACAGGTGAGATTTTTACCTATTGCTTTGTTAACAAGCATCGCTGTCACCGAGGAATCCACTCCACCACTTAATGCACAAATTACCTTACCTTTCCCCACTTTTTTTCTAATCCATTCCACAGACTGGTTTATGAAAGAAGTTATAGTCCACTCCCCCTTACATTTGCAAACGCGAAACAAAAAGTTCTGTATTATTTCTTTTCCCTGTGGAGTATGAGCAACCTCTGGGTGAAATTGAACTCCATAAAAATTTCTTTTCTTATCTACTATTGTAGCATAAGGGCAATTTTCAGTGTGAGCTATTGGTTCAAATCCTGAAGGAAGCTTTATTACTCTATCTCCGTGACTCATCCATACAAGAAGTTTCCTGGGTAAGTTGTAAAAGAGATCATTTTCTCTGTCCACCAGAAGCTGGCTTGATCCGTATTCCCTCTTTTCAGCTGGGGCAACTTTTCCTCCAAGAAGCTTAACCATAATCTGCATTCCATAACAGATGCCAAGTACGGGAACGCCCATATTAAAAATTTGAAGAGGAGGTTTTGGGGCGTCTTTCTCAATGACACTTGCAGGTCCCCCGGAAAGAATAATTCCTTTTGGTTTTAATTTTCTTATTCTGGAGATAGAGGCATTAAAAGGAAGGAGTTCAGAATAAACCCTGTTTTCTCTCACCCTTCTCAGTATAAGCTGATTATATTGAGAGCCAAAATCTAAAATAAGAACAAGTTCATCATGTTTGTAATTCAACATTTCCTCCTTAGATTCTAACCACAATCCCTTTTTTTGCAAGATAGTTTTTTGTTTCCTTTATGCTGTATTTTCTGTAATGGAATATAGAGGCAGCAAGGGCAGCATCAGCATTTGCTATTTTAAAGACCTCCAGAATGTGTTCAGGATTGCCAGCACCTCCTGAAGCAATAACGGGTATATTAACCTCTTCTGCGATTTTTTTTGTGAGTTCTATATCATAGCCCTCTTCTGTGCCATCTTTATCCATACTGGTTAGGAGAATTTCTCCTGCTCCGAGTTTTTCAACTTTTTTTGCCCACTTGACAGCATCTATTCCCGTGGGATGTCTTCCTCCATGGGTGTACACCTCCCACCTTCCAGAGTTAGTTTTTTTAGCATCAATAGCTACCACTATGCACTGACTTCCAAATTTTCTTGCAGATTTTTCCACCAGAGAAGGGTCCTTTACAGCAGCAGTATTTATGGAGACCTTGTCTGCTCCTGCTTTTAAAAGACAGCGTATATCTTCAAGACTTCTTATCCCTCCTCCTACTGTAAAAGGCATAAATATCTCTTTTGCCGTTTTTTTGACAACATCAATCATTATTTTTCTTTCCTCGTGTGATGCAGTTATGTCAAGAAAAACAAGTTCATCAGCTCCCTCTTTTTCGTAAATTCGGGCATTTTCCACAGGGTCCCCTGCATCTCGAAGTCTGACAAAATTTATCCCTTTAACCACTCTTCCTCTCATCACATCAAGACAGGGAATTATTCTTTTAGCAAGCATTTTCAACAATCTCTTTAAAATTTTTTAAAAGTTCAAGTCCCACTTTCTGAGACTTTTCAGGGTGGAATTGACAGGCAAATACATTTTCTCTCCATATACTTGATGCAATTTCCTCTGCGTACTCTGTCGTTGTGGCAATTATATTTTTGTCCTCAGGGATTACATAATAGGAGTGCACAAAGTAAAAATAAGAATTGTCAGGAATATTTTTTAAGTGAGGAGCTCTTTTTTTTATTCTTATGCTGTTCCATCCCATATGGGGAATTTTCAAACCCTTTTCTCTTGGAAAATGAACCACCCTGCCTTTAAATATACCAAGTCCTCTTGTATATCCAAATTCTTCACTTTCTGTAAAGAGAACCTGCATTCCCAGACATATACCAAGAAAAGGGCGCCCTGAGCTTATAAAATCACATAAAGGATGTATGAGATTATTTTTCTTTAAATTTTCTATACAGTCCTTAAATGAACCTACTCCTGGCAGGACAATTGCCCTTGCCTTTTTTATTGCAGAGGGTTTGTTTGTAACCTCAACCTCGCATTCTATTTTTTTCAAGGCATTTTTAACGTTCATAAGATTACCCATTCCATAATCAATAATGACCACCTTTGGGCTTTTCACATTCATAAAAATTCCTTTTAAACGAACTTATATTTTATAATTTTTCACCTATATTTCAATGTTTTATCTGACCTTTACAGGCCTTTACACAGATACCACAGATGTAATGAGAGATGTTATACTCCTTTCTGAATTTTTTCATCGTCTCAAAGCAGGCAATATGGTCAAATTCTTCTTTTTTTTCTTTTATAGCCTGAGCAGGACAGACCTTGATACAGGCTTTACAGGAGTCACAATCCTTTTTTAACCTTCTGTCAGTTTTTAAAGGGAGGTTTGTAAGTACAGTAACAAGTCTTACTCTTGCTCCCCACTCAGGTGTTACAAGCAGGTTATTTCTGCCTATCCATCCAAGCCCTGCCTCTTGAGCAACCAGTTTGTGAGAAAGATGCCCTTTCTGATTTTCCCAGTCTATTACCTGGGATGCAGGAATGGGAAGAGCATCATATCCTCTTTTTTGAATATTATCTGCTATAAGAAGGGCTACTCTGTCAAGAAGGTAGTTAACCTGACGATAATGATGGAGGTAAAGTTGTGTTGGGTGGTCTTTTATATCCTCAATAACCTTGTCAGATAATCTGAAAGCAAGCGATATTGCAAAAGGTAGACTTTCTATAACCTCAGGTGATATTCCCATAATTTTTTCCTTGAAACTGTCTATTCGACAAACTCCAAAAAGCGATATACCGCAGGATAAGGCCACATCTTTCAGGAGGGAGTAGTTTTCCTCTTCCAATTTTTATCTTCCTCCTTTTTTATTTTTCCTCTTAAGGTAAATCATTAAGATGGAAATTGCTGCCGGAGTGATGCCGGAGATCCTGGAGGCCTGTCCTAAGGATAAAGGTCTTATGAGAGATAATTTTTCTCTTACCTCTTTTGAAAGACCCGGAATACTGGTAAAATCAAAATCAGGGGGAATTGCTATTTTTTCTATTTCTTTAAATTTTTCCACCTCCTGATTTTGTCTTTTAATATATCCTTCATACTTTACCTCAATTTCTACTTGCTTTGCAATATCCTCTCCCTTTTCTTCAAAGGAAGGCAGAATATCCTTCAGGTCTTTATAACTTACCTCTGGACGCTTTAGTATATCTTTTAAAGAGACAGGAGATTTAATAGGGCTTGAATTTAATTTTATAAGCTTTTCGTTAACCTCAGGGGTAGGGAAGAGCCTGGTAGAAGATAATCTTTTTATCTCCTTTTTAATAATCTCTTTTTTCTCTTTTATCTTTTCATATCTTTCCCTTGGGATAAGCCCTATCTTAAATCCCAGTTCTGCTAATCTTAAATCAGCGTTGTCTTCTCTTAAAATCAAGCGGTATTCAACTCTTGAAGTGAACATTCTGTAAGGCTCATTTGTTCCCTTTGTAACAAGGTCATCTATTAAAACTCCTGTGTATCCTTGAGATCTGTCAATGATAAAAGGAGGGAGTTTTTTTACCTTTAGAGCTGCGTTTATTCCAGCTATAAGTCCCTGAGCTGCTGCTTCTTCATAGCCTGTTGTTCCATTAATCTGTCCAGCAAGAAAAAGGCCGGAGATTTTCTTTGTTTCAAGAGTTGGTTTTAACTCAGTGGGATCTACATAATCATGCTCTATTCCGTAGCCTGGTCTTATTATTTTAGCATTTTCAAGTCCTTCTATACTGTGTAAAATCTCAAGTTGAACATCCACAGGAAGGCTTGTGGAAAGCCCATTGGGGTAAAACTCAGAAGTCTCTCTTCCCTCAGGCTCAAGAAATATCTGATGTCTTTCTTTTTCAGGGAATTTTACCACCTTATCTTCAATCGAGGGACAGTATCTTACTCCAGTGGATTTTATCACTCCAGTGTATAGAGGGGATCTATCAAGGTTTTTTTGAATTATCTGATGAGTCTTTTTGTTGGTATAGGTGATGTAACAGGGCATCTGGTTTATCGTGACTTTTTCATTAGAAAAAGAAAAGGGTAGGGGATGTTTTTCTCCTTCCTGAGGTTGCAGTTTGAAGAAATCAAGACTTTTTCCATCAACTCGTGGGCAGGTCCCTGTCTTGAATCTTCCCATTCTGAAGCCAAGAGCTCTTATGCTTTCTGAAAGTTCTTGTGAAGGAAAATCAGCCATTCTTCCTCCAGGGAAATTTATAAGGCCTATGTGGATAAGCCCGTTGAGAAAAGTTCCCGGCGTTATTACAAGACACCTGCATCTATAAATCTCATCTAAATTTGTTTTAACTCCTTTTACTTTACCTCTTTCCACGAGTATTTCATCCACTCTTGCTTGTTTCAAATCAAGATTTGGCTCGTTTTCCAGGACTTTTTTCATATAGATTCTGTAGCTCTGACGGTCAACCTGAGCTCGTGTTGACCTTACTGCAGGCCCTTTTTTTGTGTTAAGGATTCTGTACTGAATGGCAGTTGCATCCGTTGCCTTTGCCATCTGACCACCAAGAACATCAATTTCTTTTACAAGCTGCCCTTTTCCCACACCACCAACTGCGGGATTGCAGGACATAAGACCAATTGTATCAAGGTTCATTGTAATAAGGAGAGTGTGACAGCCCATTCTTGCTGAGGCAAGACTTGCCTCAATACCTGCGTGTCCTCCTCCAACCACAATTACATCATAATCTTCAGGATAAACCCACATCTTTTTATGCTTCTTTTTCTGGTTCGTAGGTGGAATAAAAATAAGGGGTGTAGGCTTCAAACTCAGCCGCACAGGTGTCAACAAGTTTGTACACAGGTCTTATTTTTCTCTTTTTTCTGATTTTTCGAATGAAAAGCTCGTCTTTTCCTAAAAGTTTTGCTATTTGAAGATCGGAAAATCCGTACCTTTTTGCTTTCCATAAAAGATATAGAAATTCTTTCTCATTTCCAATGTTTGTGTTTTTTAAATTTATTATTTTCTTTTCCATATCCACTATTTCTTTTATATTGTGAATAAACCAGGGGTCTATTCTGGTAAGCTCACTTACCTTTTCAACCGACATTCCTCTTCTTAAGGCGTAACCTATATAAAGTATTCTATCAGCATTTGGAATGGTTAATTTCTGGATAAGTTCTTCATCTGTTACAGATGGTGGATCAACAAGACCTTCAATGCCAATTTCAAGTGATCTTAGACCTTTTTGCAGGGCTTCTTTGAAAGTTCGGCCAATTGCCATTACCTCTCCCACTGATTTCATGGAGGTTGTAAGAGTGGGGTCTGTTCCGGGAAATTTTTCAAAAGTAAAACGGGGTATCTTTATCACACAATAATCAATAGTTGGCTCAAAACAGGCAGGAGTTTCCTTGGTTATATCGTTTGGAAGTTCATCTAAGGTATATCCTACAGCAAGTTTTGCTGCAATTTTTGCTATTGGAAAACCTGTGGCTTTTGATGCAAGAGCAGAGCTTCTTGATACTCTTGGGTTCATTTCTATTACCACCATTTCACCATTTTCTGGATTTACTGCAAATTGTATATTTGATCCCCCTGTTTCCACTCCTATCTCTCTTATAATCTTTATTGCTGCATCTCTCATTGCTTGATATTCTTTATCTGTTAAAGTTTGAGCAGGAGCACAGGTTATGCTATCTCCTGTGTGAATACCCATAGGATCAACATTTTCTATGGAACAGATAATTACCACATTGTCCTTTTTATCTCTCATTACCTCAAGCTCATACTCTTTCCATCCGATAACTGATTCCTCGATCAGTATCTCACTTATCATACTCCTTTCAAGACCTCTTGCCGCTATTTCTTCAAATTCATCTATGTTATAAGCTACTCCCCCACCTGTTCCACCGAGAGTAAAGCTTGGGCGAATTATTACAGGAAAGCCTATGTTCTTTACGACCTCTCTTGCTTCTTCTATACTGTAGGCAAGTCCGCTTTTTGGGACTCTTAAACCTATCTTTTGCATGCATTTTCTAAAAAGTTTTCTATTTTCTGCCTTGTTTATAGCCTCATAGTTTGCCCCTATCATCTCAACTCCGTAGCGCTCAAGCACTCCTTTTCTGGCAAGAATTGCCCCTATGTTGAGACCTGTTTGGCCACCTAAGGTGGGAAGAAGTGCATCAGGTCTTTCTTTTTTAATTATGAGCTCCACAACCTCAGGGGTTATAGGTTCTATGTAAGTTTTGTCTGACATTTCAGGGTCAGTCATAATTGTGGCAGGATTGCTGTTTATGAGAATAACTTCATATCCTTCCTCTCTTAACGCCTTGCAGGCCTGTGTTCCCGAGTAATCAAATTCACAAGCTTGAGATATAACAATTGGTCCTGAACCTATAATGAGTATCTTTTTTATATCTTCTCTTTTTGGCATTTAATTTCCCCTTTTTATAAGCTCAAAAAATTCCTCAAAAAGATAAGCTGCATCGTGAGGTCCTGGTGATGCTTCAGGGTGAAACTGGACTGAAAAGAGAGGAAGTTTTTTGTGACGAATTCCCTCAAGGGTATTATCGTAAAGATTAATGTGAGTTATCTCTACTTCATCCGGTAAAGACGCAATATCAACACAGAATCCATGATTTTGTGCAGTTATTGCAACCTTACCAGTTTTAACATCTTTTACAGGGTGATTGCCTCCATGATGACCAAACTTTAGTTTGTAGGTTTTTCCACCAAGGGCCTGCCCTAAGACCTGATGTCCAAGACATATCCCAAACAGTGGTACCTTTCCTATAAGGTTTTTTGCTGTTTCTACCACATAGGGAATAGCAGCAGGGTCACCTGGGCCGTTGGAGAAAATGACTCCATCTGGCTTCAGATCCAAAATCTCCTGATAAGATGTCTTTGCCGGGACAACTTTCACCTTGCAATCAAAGCGAGAAATTTCCCTTAAAATGTTAAATTTCACCCCGCAATCAACGACAATCACTTTATATCTACCTTCTTTTTTCCACCACCATCTTTTTTTACAACTTACATCTTTCACAAGATCCTGTCCCACCACTCCGGGGGATCTTTTTGCCTTTTCTGTTAAAGTTTTTATATCATCACTTAAAGTTGAGATAATGCCTTTCATAGCTCCCTGCAACCTTATATGTTTTGTCAGAGCCCTTGTGTCAACTTCCTCTATTCCCACAATGTTATGCTTCTTTAAAAATTCATTAAGGGATTTTTTAGCCCGCCAGTTACTGTGAATTTTGCTATACTCTCTAACCACAAATCCTTCCACCCAGGGTTTTGTTGATTCAAAATCCTCATCATTTGTCCCGTAGTTTCCAATTAGAGGGTAGGTCATTGTGACTATTTGCCCCTTGTAAGATGGGTCGGTGAGTATTTCCTGATAGCCCATCATACTGGTGTTAAAAACAACCTCTCCTGTTGCCTCTCCTTCTGCTCCAAAAGAGTACCCTTCAAAAAATTTCCCATCCTCCAGAACAAGCAGAGCTTTTTTTCTATTTTTTCTCAAATTTCCACCCTCTTTGTTTAAGGTTTTTAATAAGATAAAAAAAGTAGAGGAAAAATCAAGGACATGTTTTGACTTAAGAAAAGGTTGGAAGTTACTTTTCTATCTCCGAGGCAAGTATTATGGCTTCTGCTATCTCTCGCATTGGTTTGCGGGTATCCATACTTCTTTTTTGAATTCTCCTGTAGGCCTCCTCCCCTGAAATGTTTAATTTTTTCATTAATATATCCTTTGCTCTTTCTACGAGTTTTCTTGTCTCAAGTTCTTCTTGAATAATTTTTGTTCTCACAAGAAGTTCTGTGTTTTCTATGGCAACAGCTGCCTGATTTGCCACAGAAGTCAGGACATCTATTTCTGTCTTGGTAAAATGATGGGGGAAGGATGTGTAGCAATTTATGACTCCTATTGCTTTACCTTTTACAGAAAGGGGGACGCACAAAAGAGACCGAAGTCCTTCTTTCTCAGCAATGTTTTTATACTTGTATTCTTTTTCTTTTCTTACATCATAAACGGCTATAGGTCTGTTGGTTTGAACGACTTTGCCTGCTATACCCTCTCCTATTTTTAAAGGAGGTTTTTTGTTGTATTCTTCACTTACACTTTGAGTTGCTCTAATAACAAGTCTTTTTGTTTTTTCATCAAGGAGCATAAGAGAAACTATCTTGGATTTCATGACCTCGGCTGTAACCTTCACTATAAGCTTGAGTATATCTTCAAGATAAAGTTCAGAGGATATAGCCTTGCTTATTTTAGTTAGAGCTTCTATATAGGAAGAGGGATCTTTACCTACCATTTAAATTTACCTTTTTTAATTTTTTTATATAAAAATACCTACTTTCCTTTTTTGTCAATATAAAAAGATGGGCAGAGCGATGGTGTTTTCAATAGTCCATTTTCATTACTCTTCTGACCTCCTTTAAAGTAGAAAGGGCAACCTCTTTTGCTCTCTCTTTGCCTTCTGCAAGAATTTCCTGAATTTTTCCTTTATCTTTTTCTATCCATTTTCTTTTTTCCCTAAAAGGAGTAAGGTATTCTATTAAAATTTCTGAGAGTTTTTTCTTACAGGAAGCACAACCTAACCTTCCTTCTTTACAGGAAAGTGCCATCTCTTCAAGCTCTTTTTCTTTGTAGTTTCCAAAGGTTTTGTGGTAGGCATAAACATTGCATTCATAAGGATGTCCTGGATCTCCCATGTAAATTTTGGTTGGATCGGTGAACATGGACATGACCTTTTTTCTTATAACTTCAGGTGGGTCAGAAAGGGCAATATAGTTGTTATAGGATTTGCCCATTTTTCTTTTTCCGTCAATCCCCATGATTCTCGGGCTGTGTGAAAGAATTGGTTCAGGTTCAGGAAAGATTTTACCATAGAGTGTGTTAAATTTTCTTGCTATCTCTCTTGTTAGCTCAAGATGGGGAAGCTGATCCTCACCTACAGGGACCTTTTCAGCCCTATACACCAGAATATCAGCTGCCTGGAGCACAGGGTATCCCAAAAGACCGTAGTTTGTAGCTGCTCCCTGTTCTATTTTTTCCTTGTAAGTGGGGCAGCGTTCAAGCCAGGATATGGGTGTTATCATTGAGAAAATCAGGTGAAGTTCTGCATGTTCTTTTACATGAGACTGAACAAATAACACCGATTTTTCAGGATCAAGTCCTGCTGCAAGCCAGTCAATTAAAACATCTTCTATGTCTTCTCTTATATAAGAGGTCTCTGTGCGATCAGTTAAGGCA
>JAGHCI010000180.1:0-2730 GCA_021160545.1 Candidatus Aerophobota bacterium
CGATAATCTGCCACAAGATATTATAACCTGTAAATTTAATTAACAAAATGTAGATAAGAACTCCCCATAAACTTCCAACAGTTCCCGGAAAAAAAGGGGAAAATCCTGCTCCCAAACCTGTGCCAACCATCAAAATTAATTTTTTCACGAAGATATAACCTTTTTACCCTGAAGAAAATACTGAAATCCTGATATTAAAGCAAATGAAACTGCAAGACTCATAAAGAAGTAAGTTGTAAACCTGAAAAAGGACTTTAAAAAAATTGAAGAAAAAAGCAGGTAGAAAAAAGAGGATACTATTCCCCCGTACTCTAAAAATGTTTTAAACTTACCTGCAAAAGTTGGAACAATCAAAACTCCTCTGTAAGCTGCTTCAGCTCTTAAAGCCATCACCAGAAAGTCCCTTGCCATAAGTATTATTATCATCCAGAAAGGAATAATTTTGAAGTGTATAAAGCAAATAAATGCAGAATAAACAAGAATCTTATCAGCCACCGGATCCATTATCTTTCCAAGAGAGGTTATCTGACTTTTCCTTCTTGCTATATATCCGTCCATCCAATCAGAAAAAGAGGCTATCAGAAAAATAAGAAAAGATAGCGCCACTCCCACCTTACCCCAAAAAAATAAAAACAGAATAAAAAAAGGTATCAAGATAATCCTGAAAAAGGTAATCTTATTGGCCAGATTCATTATCCTCTCTCTTTTTTTCAATAATTCCCTTTTCAACAATTATCTCTCTTGGCTTGCTTCCTCTAGCAGGACCTACAATTCACTCTTTCTCAAGCTGTTCCATAATTCTTGCAGCCCTGTTGTAACCAATAGCAAGTCTTCTCTGTAGATATGAGGTGGAGGCTCTACCTGTTGCAAGAACAAGTCTTTTTGCCTCCTCAAAAAGCTCATCCTGTTGCCCCTCTTCACCACCTCTCTCTTCCTCTTCAACCTCTCTTATTATATCTTTATACACAGGTCTTTTCTGTTCTCTTATAAAGGCTACAACTCTTTTTACCTCCGCAGGAGAGATGTAACTTCCCTGGATTCTAAAAGGTTTCGAAGCTTCAACCGGAGAAAAAAGCATATCACCATTTCCAACAAGTTTTTCTGCTCCTACAGTGTCAAGAATAGTCCTGGAGTCAACCTGTGAGGCAACAGCAAAAGAAATTCGGGAGGGAAAATTGGCTTTAATTAAACCTGTAATAACATCAACTGAGGGTCTCTGAGTGGCAACGACAAGATGAATTCCAGTAGCTCTTCCAAGCTGAGCAATACGACAGAGGGTTTTCTCAAGCTTTGCGCCAGCAAGCATCATAAGATCAGCAAGTTCATCAATAACCACTATAAGAAAGGGCATGATTTCATCTCCTTTTCTTGTCTGATTAAACCCGGCAATATTTCTCACTCCTTCTTTATTAAACTCCTCGTAACGTTGCATCATCTCCTGAACTACCCAGTCCAAGGCCTTCGTAGCTGTTTTGAAGTCTTTTACAGGAGGAAATATCAGGTGAGGAATTTCTGCATAATCCACAAGTTCAACTGTCTTGGGGTCAATAAGTAGAAATTTTACCTCTTCAGGTGTCGCCCTGTAAAGCAAACTCACCAAAATTGAATTTATACACACACTCTTCCCAGAACCTGTTGACCCTCCTATTAAAAGGTGAGGCAAAGTTTCAAGGTTTACCCATACAGTTTCACCAGCAACATTTTTCCCAAGAGGAAAGAAAAGTTTTCCTTTCTTTTCCTCAAATTCCTTCTCTTCTAAAAGCTCACGCAAATAAACAAACCTCACCTTTTTTTTGGGAACTTCAATCCCCACAAGAGGTTTTCCACTTACAGGCACCTCTATCCTCACATTAGGAACAGCAAGGGAAAGTGCGAGGTCACTTGATAAATTCATCAATCTGCTGACTCTTATACCCGGGGCAAGTCTTACCTCATACCTTATAATAGCAGGCCCGTCTTTTATTTCCTCTATCTCTACATTCACCCCAAAATCTTTGAGAGTTTGTTGAAGTTTTTTACCTGCTTCAACTACCTCACTTGAGGAAACAGAACTTTTCTTCGGTAAGTCAAGTAAATCAATTGGAGGGAATCTATACCCGGGAGAGGAAGACTTTCTAAACTCCCCTCTTTTTCTATTTTTATTCTTTTTATCTGACTGTTGCTCAAAGATTTGCCTCTTGGCTGCAGAAATTTTTGAAGAAGACAATATTCTCTTTTTGATTTCCCTTTTTCTTTTAATCACGGAAAAATCTATATTTAAAAGAAAAAAACAAGCTAACAATCCGCATATTATAATAACTCCTCCCACTTTTCCAAAATATAACTCAAAAAGTCTGGAAAAGACAAAACCCACCATTCCTCCTCCATGTAAAGCAAAGTCAATATCAAGCCCGAGAAAATACAAGAGGCTACAAAGAGCTATAAAACCAAAAATTAAACTCACACCACTCAGCAAAATACCCCCTGTGTATTCCTTTTTTATTTTTTTCACTCCCAACCAGATTAAAGCTACCGGTAAAAGAAAAGCTACTATTCCCAACCCTAAGAAAAGGTAGGTTGCAACAAAGATACCAATCTTCCCCACATAATTTCCTGGAGAAATTTCGGGAGGAAAAGTAAAAAAAGAAGACTTTGCAGGACTGTAATAAACAAGACTTACCAAAATAAAAAGACCACTTAAAATTAAAAATAAGGCTTCTATAAAATCTCTTCTTTTCATTTAAATAAAAC
>JAGHCI010000022.1:0-6022 GCA_021160545.1 Candidatus Aerophobota bacterium
AAATAAGATGGTTATCGGTTCCACCTGTCACCAATCTGAACCCCTCTTCAATAAGCACTTCAGCAAGATGGCGAGAATTTGAAACAATCTGTTTTGCATACTCTTTAAAAGATGGCTGCATAGCTTCCTTGAAGCAAACAGCTTTTGCCGCAATAATGTGAATGAAGGGACCTCCCTGTGTACCAGGAAAAACAGACCTGTCAATTTTCTCAGCAATTTCTCTCTTGCATATTATAAGGCCGCCTCTTGGTCCACGAAGTGTTTTCTGGGTGGTAGCAGTTACCACATCAGCATAAGGAACAGGGTCAGGATGAACACCTCCTGCAATAAGCCCTATTATATGAGCTATATCAGCCATGAGATAAGCTCCTACCTCATCTGCAATTTCTCTCCAGGGCTTAAAATCCACCTTCCTTGGGTAAGAACTTGCTCCAACCACTATCAAACGAGGTCTTTCTCTTCTTGCAATACCTCTTATTTCCTCAAAATCAAACTGTTCTGTCCTTCTGTTAACTCCATAATGCACTATTTTGTAAAAGGAAAAGGGTAAAGACCCCTTTTTCCCATGGGAGATATGCCCACCCTGAGAAAGGTCAAGAGAGAGAATCCTGTCATGCGGTTGTAAAAGAGCATGGTAACAGGCTATGTTAGCACCTGTTCCTGAATGAGCCTGCACATTAACATGCTCTGCACCAAAAAGCTCTTTTGCCCTTTGAATAGCTATCCTTTCAACCTCATCTACCCACCTGCATCCCTGATAGTATCTTTTTGAAATATAACCCTCCGCATACTTATTGTTAAATACAGAACTTTGAGCCTCAAGAACAGCAGGACTTGCGTAATTTTCAGAAGGTATAAGCATTAAAGTATCCTGCTGACGATAAAGCTCCTTTTTGATAAGTTCCTCTATTTCCAGGTCAATCTGACTTAAGCTCTTTGATTTCATCTTATTGCCTTTAATGAAGAAAATGTCTCATGCCTGTAAAAACCATGGCAATGTTGTATTTTTCTGATACCTCAATCACCTTTTTATCCCTTATTGAACCTCCTGGCTGAATAATTGCCGTGATGCCAGCTTTTGCTGCCTCCTCTACCACATCAGGAAAAGGGAAAAAAGCATCAGAGGCCAAAACTGCCCCTTCACATCTTTCTCCTGCTTTTCTAATGGCTATAAGGGCAGCGTCTATTCTACTCATCTGCCCTGCCCCAACTCCAACCACCATCTTATCTTTTGCTATAAGTATGGCATTTGATTTAACATATTTACAAACCTTCCAGGCAAAATTTAAATCCTCCATCTCCTTGTGTGTGGGATGTCTTTTTGTGACGGTCTTTAAATCTTCCCTAAGATAGATCTCTTTATCTTCTTCCTGGACAAGCAATCCACCTTTTATTCTTCTTATATCAAACTCAAGCTCTTCCTTATATTTAAAAGGGTCTACTTTTAAGATTATAAGCCTTTTACCCCAGGGCTGTCTTTCTTTAAGCATCTTTAAAGCATCTTGAGTATAACCTGGGGCAATAATCCCCTCAACAAAGTTGTCCGGAGCTGTAATAACAGACGCTGTCTCAACATCCACTTCTCTGTTCAAACCAACTATACTTCCAAAAGCAGAAACAGGGTCTCCCTCAAATGCTTTCTGGCAAGCCTGAGCAAGACTTTCTCCCTCTGCAGCCCCGCAAGGGTTGTTGTGTTTTATGACAACAACAAAAGGCTCATCCATCTCTCTTGCAATCTTTAAAGCAGCTTCGAAATCAAGAAGGTTATTAAAAGAAACCTCTTTTCCTCCTAATTTCTCTGCAAGAGGAAGTGTCCCTCTGCAAGCGCTCCACCGGCGATAAAAGGCTGCCTTTTGATGAGGATTTTCTCCATATCTTAAATCTAAAACCTTCTCAAAAGAAAGATTTAAAATGGAGGGAAATCTAATCTGAGCCCTTCTTGCAAAATATTCTGCTATAGCCGTATCATAAAAACTTGTAACTTCAAAAGCTCTCAAAGCAAGCCTGAGACAAGTTTCCTCACTTAAATATCCCTTATTATTCTTAAGTTCCTCAATAACAGAAGGGTACTGCTCGGGACTTGAGATAACTGCCACATTTTTAAAATTTTTCGCCCCAGCCCTCAACATACAGGGACCACCTATATCTATACTTTCCAGAGTCTCTTCAAATAAAATACCCTCTTTTTTTATAACCTCTAAAAATGGGTAAAAATTCACAACCACCATATCAATGGGCTTTATACCTTTTTCTTCTATCTCTCTCATTTGCTCAGGGTTCTCTCTCAAAGCCAAAATCCCTGCGTGGATTTTCGGATGCAAGGTCTTAACTCTTCCTCCTATCATCTCCTCTGCGCCCGTGTAATCCGAAACCTCCTTTACAGGTATCTGTGCTTC
Source organism: Candidatus Aerophobota bacterium (assembly GCA_021160545.1). Lineage (GTDB taxonomy): Bacteria > Aerophobota > Aerophobia > Aerophobales > B3-G15 > CBFDTW01. Next base: position 2,397 of record JAGHCI010000022.1, read on the forward strand.
CTTTAAAAGTCTGCTTGTTCCACCGGTTGAAATTATCTCAACACCCATACCTGAAAGTTCCCTTACAAAACCGACAATCCCTGTTTTGTCCCACACACTAACAAGAGCTGTTCTAATTTTTGGCATGATATCTCCTGAAGTTTTTGGTATTATTTTACTAAATTGCTCGCTTTGCGTCAATAAAGAAATATAAAGGATAAGCTAAGTTGACACAAACCTTTCTTCTTATAGAATTTTCATCAAAAAAGGAAGAGAAAAATGAAAATAGCCTGGATTTCAAGCTGGCCACCTCGTCCCTGTGGAATAGCCACCTATTCCTTAGAACTTGTGGAGGCTATTAAAAAAGAAGGAGTTGAGGTTCACATCATCTGCCATACAGATGGAGGAAAACCTGGAGAGAAAAACGTTTATCCTGTAATAAATCTGAAAGAGACTGACTGGCAGGATAAACTCTATCTTAAGGTAAAACAGATAAATCCTGATATTTTGCATATTCAGCATGAATACGGACTTTACTCTGTAGATGCTGACTGGTCTGCGGGGCTTTTCAGACCTCTTTTTCGCTGGAGAATTGAGGAAAACTTTCCAATCGTTGTAACTTTTCATTCTGTGTATTCTGAACTTGGAAAAGAGAGAGAAACGTTTTTGGATATAATCCAGAGAGTCATCAATGCAGGCATAGTCCACGAATACCATCAGTGGTTAGCCCTCCATGTAAATCTTGGTAGAATAATAGATAATTTTTATATCATACCTCACGGAGCAAAGGAAAATATATCTTTTTCCAGAGAAGATGCAAAAAGAGCTTTAGGACTTGAAGGGAAAAAAATTATAGGAATGATAGGGTGGTTTACACCCACCAAAGGATTTCACAGAGTGATAAATATGTGGGACTCTATTTCAAAGAAAACAGGATCTGACACCTATCTTATTCTTGCAGGAGAGGCAAGAGAAGGTGAGGAGGTTCAGAAAGAATACAAGAGAAAACTTTTATCTCTTGTAGGAAAATGCAAAAATAAAGATAAAATAAGGGTGATAATAAAAAATTTTTCTCCCGAGGAATACGAGAAAGTAGTGGCCTCTTTTGATGTTGCAGTCCTTCCCTACACCTTTATCTCTCAAAGTGGGACCCTTGCCCATTCCTTTTCTCTTGGAGTTCCGGCGGTTGCTTCCTCCCTTGAAGGCTTGAAGGCAGAAATTGAAGCAAGCGGAGGTGGAATACTTGTCCCACCAGATGATAACGAGGAACTGAGGAAAGCCATAGTTACCCTCATAAAAGATAATACCCTGAGAGAAAAGCTTTCCCAAAAAGCTTTAAGGTACGTGAAGGAAAAAATAGGCTGGAGCATTGTGGCCAAAAAACATATAAAGCTCTACAAAAAGCTAATTCGTGAAAAAAAGAGTTTAAAAGACTTGAAAAAAGAGGCGACTTTATGAAAAAAAGACTCCACCTTGGTATAGGTCACTACGGTATAGGCTTCCAGGATGGGGTAAACATGGTGATATCACGTAATGTTAAAGCTCTTTTAAAAATATGTCCAGATTTGAAAATCACTCTCTTTGGTAAGCTGGCAAAAGATTACAGAGAGTTTATAACTCCAAAACCTGCCTCTCTTGAATACAGAGAAATAAAAGAGTTTGATCCACAAGAGGCAGTAAAGCAATTTGGGGGGAAACCCATTTCCGAGCAACAGGTGCACGATTACATGTGGCAGGGGACAAATATCGCTGAAACTCTTATTGAGAAACTCTCTGATATGGATGTTGTTATCGCTGAAAATCTTGGAATAGGAATTCATCCTGCTGTAACTTATGCTTTTTATCTTTACACTCAATACAGCTTCGCTGCAAGAGAAAACAAAAAATTTATCTATCGCTTTCATGACTTTGTTCAACAGCGCCCGGAAAACTTTCGCAATGTAAAAAAATTTCACTACAGTCGATTTGGAATAGTCCCTGATTGGCACTCTATCCTCTACCCTGCCTTTCCCAATATAAAATATATAGTTATAAACCGCTATGACTGGTGGAGGTTGATAGAACACGGAATAGAGGAAAAAAATATTTATTATATACCTCATTCGGTGGACGAATCCATTATTCCACCTGATAACAGGAGTGAGGAGCTGAGAAAAAAGATAATTGAAAGAGAAAAGCTTTCCCCTTCTGTAAAATTTATTTTCTACCCTGTGAGGTGCGTGCGAAGAAAAAATGTGGAGGAAGCTATCTTTCTGACAAAGTTTTTTAATTCTCTCTCCAAAGTAAAGCTACCTAATTCCCCCAGACTGAAAGAAAAGTTCCACCTAATTGTAAGTGTTAAACCAAAAGAAGGAGAGGATGCACGATATGCGCAAAAACTTATAGAATTTGTAAAAAGATATAACCTGCCTGCAACAATAGGTATTGAAGAACTTGTCTCATGGGAGAGAAAATATGACCCTCAGGATAAAAACAAAATAATAAAGTATGGTATTGGAGATGCCTACAGAATAGCAGAACTTGTAATCACAACAAGTATTCTCGAAGGATTTGGATTTGTTTACATAGAGCCCTGGATTCTTGAAAGAGCGGTTATAGGAAGAAATATCCCTGCTATTACTCCTGATTTTCAAGCTGCAGGGATGAAATTAGGACATCTTTATACTGCTTTGCTGGTTGAAGGAAGAGACTTCAAAGATATAGGAAAGGAAAAAAAGGATCCAGATGAGGCTCTTGAAGAAAGACTTTCCAGAATACTCAAACTGGATGACCCGGCGTATGTTGAAAGGTTTATTGAGAGTAATGAAACCTCTATTCTCGCAACTTTAAAGCTATTTGATGAAAAAAGAAGGAAAAAACTTGTTCAGAGAAACAAAGAAGTTGTGAAAAGAGTTTACTCGCAGGAGGTGATAGGAAAAAAAATATACGAGGTTATAACAGCTTAGCCCTTTTCTCCGGTTTTCCCATTTGAAAGAGAAATTTCTCTCAATAATTCGTAAAATTTCTCATTTTCCCAATCCCTTGCTCCTACTGCAGCACCTATAATCTCACCTTCGGGACTCACAAATAAATTAGAGGGAATAGCTCTAACTCCATAGGTCATTCCCACCTCTCCATTGGTGTCAAGAACTACGGGAAAGGTGTATCCATTTTCTGTCACAAATGATAAAACTTTATCCTTATCTTCCCTTAAGTTTATGGCAAGAAGCACAAAATTTTTTCCTCCAAAATCCTCCCATATTTTCTGCATGGAAGGCATTTCCATTCTGCAGGGAGGACACCAGGTCGCCCAGAAATTCAACCATAAAAATTTCCCCCTCAGAGACTTTGTATCCACTTTTTCTCCCTTCAAATCCTCCAGGGTAAAATCCTCAAGAGGCAGGGATGGTTCAACCACTCTTATTCCTAAAGCTTCAAAGGCTTCTTTAAGCTTCTTTTCAGGAAGCACCACCTTTTCTTTTTCATCCTGCTCCTGAGACGATAAAGCCTTTTCTGCCAAAAAGAGAAAACCCCCTGAGAAAACAAAAACCACCATTAAGAAAATTACCAAAATTTTTATTTTTTTCATCAAAAACCCCCTTATTTATTTTGACAGGAAAAATCCAAGATAGGGAAAAATACCAAAAATTAAAAGCACACCCATAACT
>JAGHCI010000057.1:0-11498 GCA_021160545.1 Candidatus Aerophobota bacterium
AATGGATATTGTTCTGACCTTCAGTGATAATATTGCAGGTATAGTAACACCTATAACTCTATCTACAGTAACCCTCCGTCCTGCCTCCTCTGCTACTCCTGCGATTGCTATTTCTGGATCCTGGTTCACTGATACGCAATGGAGGGGGGATTATGTTGCTCCTGCCAGTCCTGGCACCTACTGCCTTAATATTAGTGGAGAGATCGTGGATAAGATAGGCAATGTTATGCCAGTACCTTACACCTACACCTTTAAAGTCCTCAGGGAGGCTAAGGTAGAAGAGGTAGTGGGTCCTGCTGGTGGCACGGTAAGCATGGAGGGAGTTGTTGATGTGGATATTCCTGAAGGTGCTCTTGATACCAGTGAACTTATCTCCATTGAGATGGTAACAGATCCTCCACCTACCGAAGGTCTTACTGCTACAAGCATCTGCCTGAGGCTTGGTCCTTCGGGGCTCCTCTTTGATGAGCCAGTGACAGTTACCGTTTACTATACTGCCGGTGATATAGAGGGTATAAAGGAGAATAACCTCACTATCTATGTCTGGGATGAGGTTATGAACAGGTGGAGGAGAGTTGGCGGTACTGTGTATTCGAATGAAAACAAAGTTGTCTTCACCGTGAATCACTTCAGCATCTTCCTGCTGGCAGAAGAGGTTGCAGCAGAATACACATTTGATGTGACCCTCAGCAGGAATCCATTCCTGAGCAGTGAAGGAACGTTCTTCATGTACAAACTGCCCAAAGCTGGAAAGGTTACTTTAAAGATATACGATGCAACAGGAGATCTTGTGAGAACTTTACTTGATGGTGCACACAGGGAGAAGGGTCTCTACGAGGGTGATGTGAAGTGGTATGGTGATGATGACTTTGGTAACTTCGTCGGCACGGGAATCTATATCTACAAGTTTGAGGTAAAATACGATAGTGGTGGCTCTGACAGAGAAATTAACACTGTAGGTGTGATAAAGTAATATCTTTAAGGGGGTAAGCCCGAAAAAGGGCTTCCCCCTTTTTCGGCTATCTTTTAAGTTTGAACTCTGGAGATTAATCCTTCCTCTTATTAAAAAAAGAGGAAGCAAGATAGTAAGCAATTATTTAAGGATAAACTTATCTAAAGGAGGAACCTAAATGGTGAAGATGAGGAGAAAAATGGTGGTTGCGGTTTTTGCAGGGGTGTTGCTACTGATTCTGGGTGGGGGTTTGGCTTCATTTGCTGCTGAGGGAATATATTCTGACTTTCAACCAGGTGCAAGAGCTCAGGGTATGGGAGGTGCATTTGTAGGTGTTGCCGATGACGTAAATGCTGCCTGGTGGAATCCTGCAGGGATTGCCCAGCAGGAAAAAGGTGCCTTTACCTTTCTTTATTCTAATCCTTTTAGTATTTCCGGGTTTACCTTAAATTACTTAAGTTGGGTTGCCCCTGGAACCTTAGATTTTATTAATGGTGGTTTCGCTTTAAGTTACCTAAAAGTTTCCAGCAAGCTGGAGGAGAATTGGACTACAACTAATGAGATGGTTGCTCCAGAGATGTGGATTTTATCACTTGCCGGTACCGCAGCAGAGGATAAACTTTACTATGGAATTAATTTAAAAGGTGTCTCTGTTTCCGCTGAGCATACTGATGAAGGAACGATAAGAAGAGGAGGAGTGGCAGGGGATATTGGTCTTTTTTATAATATAACTGACCGTTTTTCCATGGGGCTTGTAACAAAGAATTTAGCTGCCTCTCTGGGAGGCGAAGGATTTCCAAGATCTTTAAGAGTGGGTTTTGCCGGGAAATTTATGGATAACAAGCTTATTCTGGCAGCTGATTTTAATTCCAAAGAATATGTGGAGGGAAAAGAGGAAGTCTGGCAGACCCATTTTGGAGTAGAATGGGCTGTAACCGATGCTGTAGCTTTGCGCCTGGGTTCAGATAAGGGTAACTTCACCGCTGGATTTGGGTTTAAGTTCAGTCTGCCGGGAAAGTATGCGCCTGATGCTTCTTTAGATTATGTTTATACCTCTAATGATGATTTAGAAAGCACCAGCCGCTTCTCCTTCACCATTTTATTTAAATAAAGCTCTTTTATATGCCAATGCCAATAGTCGAAAGGGCAAACCACGCCGAAAGGGTGGGGCGCAAAGCTACAGGACCCTTTAAAAGGGGTGGCTGAGCTGCCGAAACTATTGGAAAGAAGGGAAATAAGCCCCATTCTTTCGGTGGGAGAGAATGGGGTTTTCTTTTAAAAGGGGGTAGGATGAGAAAGATTTTATTGACCTTGTTTATTTCCTTCCTTTTTGTTGCAGGAATAAGTGCTCTTTCCTTTTGTTCTCAGCAGGATGATCCGGAATCCAGGGTGTCTTCTTTGTTGCAGGTTGCGCAGGATTATATAGAGGGGATAAGTCAAAGCACAGCTGGGAATGGAGAGGGAATAGAAAATCTGGTTGAGGAATACGAGGTAATTGTTCAGGATATAGAGGATAGTATTGAAGAGACAACTTCTGACGAAGGTTTGCTGAGGGCGATAGAGGCAGTAAGCAGTGGTACTGCAAGACACCTTGAAGTATTGGAAGGTCTTCTGGATAAGGTGCCAGAGAAAGCCCGAAGTGCCATTGAACACGCTATAGAAGTTTCTCAACGTGGGAGAGAAAAAGCCCTGAGCAGGTTGCAAGAGGTATTATTAAAAAGAGAAAGAGAGCGGGAAAGGATTCGAGAAGAGGAGCAGCTACAGGAGCAAGAGCAACTACAGGAGCAAGAACAACTACAGCTACAGGAGCAAGAGCAGGAACAGGAGAGGTTTTTGGGAGAATTTGAAAAACCTGAACATCCAGGATCAACTCATTCAGGGAGATCTAACAATCGCAGGGACAGGAAGTAAGAGGGTAATAACCAAGTTAAGTGATAAGGTTTGTGAATAGAATAAAGGGAAGGTCTTAAATTAAGGCCTTCCCTTTTTCTTGATTTTTTAAAGAAATTAAAAATGGAAAAGGGCAAGCTTTACACTGTTATTACTGGAGATTTAGTTTCCTCTAAAAAGATGGATAACAGAGCTTTTTTACAGGAGAAAATCCAGCAAATAATGAACAGGGTTAATAAACATTTTCAATCTCACCTTATTGTTCCTTTTAATTTTACAGGGGGAGATGAATTTCAAGCTCTTGTGGATAAATTGAAGGTGAGCTTTGATATAGCTAAGCGGTGGGAAAGGGAACTTTATCCCTGGAGAGCTCGTTTGGGAATTGGCAGAGGAAAGATATCTACCCCGATTGCAGATACCACAAGTTCTATGGATGGACCCTGTTTTCATCGAGCCCGGGAGGCAGTTGAGAGAGCAAAGAGGGAAAATAGATACCTTGTATACAACACTGAGGATTTTGTTTTAAATACTTCGGTTAATACTATTCTTTTGTTAATGGAAGCCCTTCAGAGAGATTGGAAAGAAATACATTATAGAAGATACTGGTTATACAGGGAGCTTGGAACTTTAGAAAAGGTAGCTGTAAAAGAGGGTGTTTCCAGGCAGGCAGTAGTAAAAACCCTTAAAGCAGCAAAATATAACGCTATTCTTGAAGCAGAAAGAGGTGTAAAAGAGATTTTAATCAATTTTGAAGAGAAATAGCCTTATTTGTCAACCCTGTAAGGTTAACAAAGCATTTGTCAACCCTGTAAGGTTAACAAAGCATGATAAAACTTTTTGTGACAGTTGCTGTTTACCTGATCGTTATTTTTGGTGGAAGTCCTCTGGTCCAGGTAATTTGCAGAAAAGTTAATTTGCCCAGAATTGATAAGGGTGGTCTTAAGGGAGCGGGGAGGTTTATTGGATATTTTGAGAGGTTTTTAGTTTTAACTTTTGCTCTTCTGGGAAGTTATGAGGCAATTGCTTTTGTATTTGTGGGAAAGTCTATACTGAGATTTACAAAAAGGGAGGAAACAGAGTATTATCTATTGGGAACTCTGGTGAGTATTTCCTGGAGTATATTCTGGGCAATAATGTTAAAAATTATTTTGGGCAGGATAGCAATATTTTCCTGAAAAAGGCTTTTTTCTGAGGGAACAGAAGGAAAAAATTTGCTCTTTTAAAGCTCATCAATGTAAAAAGGCTGGTAAAAATGAATGAAAAAACAAAAGTTTTAAAGTTTTTTCTTGTAGGTTTCCTGGTTATTCTGGGTTTTTCTGGAAATGTATGGGCTGCTGTGCAGGAGATTCAGACCTTTGGACTTGTAGAGAGCCTGTCTGCTGCATCTGCAACTTTAACCTCCAATTTTAATAAGGGGAGTGTTGTTTATGTGAGGGTGAAAGATACTACTACAGGTGTTTCTTCGGATGCTACTGTACAAGATGTTACACATCCTACCAATCAGATCACCTTTAAAGTCTACGACGACGGGACTTTTCCTGATGACAACCCTGACGATGGTTACTACTGGGGAAGATTTACAATTGTGGATGGAGACTATACTTTTACTGATGATACAGAAGATACCTTAGGTCTTGCAAGTGGAGAGACAGCCACTATTACCTGCGATGGTATATCTCATACAATCACCGCCTTATTTTCTCAACCAGATCATGAAAAACCCACTATTGGGACATTTGATGTAAACCCAAATCCTTTTTCTCCCAATGGAGATGGAATACAGGACACGACATCTATATCATATTCTCTTTCTGATAACCAGTCCCAGACCTTATGGGTGAGAGTTGAGATAAGAAATGAAAGTGGTAAAATTGTAAAGACTCTTGCTGACGCTGAAAGTAAACAAACAGGGGCCCTTTACACCTGCAGCTGGGATGGGAGGGATTTAAACAATAATCCTGTTCCAGATGGGAATTACACCTGCCGCATAATAGCACTTGATGAGGCAGGAAACAGCAGAGAAGAAACTTTTGTCATCACAGTGGATACAACTCCTCCTCAGATAATGGATATTTCTCTTTCTCCCAACCCCTTTTCTCCCAACAATGACGGTGTAAAGGATACTGTAACTGTAAGTTTTACCCTCTCAGGTGCTGCTACAGGTGGGAACAGAGTTGAGATAAGGGATACCTCGGGTGTTCTTGTAAGGACCCTTGATGATGAGATATCTCCTTCTGGTGGAGGGAATGGAGAAAATTCAGTAAGCTGGGACGGAAAGGATGATACAGGAAGTCCTGTCCCTGACGGAACCTATTATTGTGAAATATGGGCGGTTGATTCAGCAGGAAATATAAGTCTCTCGAGGGGGGTTGTGCGTGTGGATAAAACTTTCCCTTCCACAGCCATTCAGGTTCTTTCAAATCCTCCTACCTCTGCCTCAGCTCATGTATCCCCCTTTGATATAAGTGACATTGGAACATCATCCCCAACAGGTCTTTACATATCAGATGTCCAGGAAAACGGTGAATGGCAAACATCTGATGAAAGTGGTATTCAAAGTGTTCAGATTATAATAGAAGGTGACTCTTACAATGCCTCTTTCACCCCTCAAAACCCCAGCGGGACATGGCAGGGGTGGTATCTTTACTGGACTCCACCTGTAAGCGACGGAGTTTACACTATCCTTGTAAGAGCTATTGACAATGCAGGAAACGACAGTGGTGCCTCAGGTGCCTTTACCACTATTGTTTACGATAATTCTCCTCCAACCTCTCAAATTAGCTCTCCTCCTGATGGGGCAAAATTTGCCACTTATCCCATAACAATAAGTGGTGTGGCAGGTGATGGGGACTCCGGTTCAGGTGTAAAGAGTGTGCAGATAAGAATAACAAAGCTTGCAAGTCCTCCAACTGTTATTGCAAGCTTTGATACAACTTTTGCAACTGATACAAGTTCTGGGGGAGATTTTTCAACCTGGGAATACCTTTTTACTCCCGATGAACCTTCTTCTCCTGCCTCATATTTAATTGAGTGTAGAGCTATTGATAACCTTTATGACCCGACATCTCCCACATCCTCCTCTCATATTCAGGCAAGTCCTGATAGTGTAATTATAATTTATGATACGCAGAGTTCTCCCTACCACCCAACGGATATAAAGGATGATGGTGTTCTGTTATCTGCAGGGCATTATTTTGGCTTAAATAACCTTTTAACCTGTAACCAGATATACTTTTCGGGTCTTGAGGGGGTAAGGTTTGAATACAGAGTTGAGCCTTCAGGACAGTGGCAAACAATAGGTTTTTCTCCTTATACTGCAACACCTCCTGCATCTTATGTAGCAGAGGTTTTATGGAATACAGAGGGACTTTCAAGTGATGTTACCTATTCTTTTCGCGCTGTTGCTGTTTCAGCTGAAGGTGACATACCCTCTGAGACATACAGCGGATGTTACATAGATAATTCCGAGGTAAATCTTGTAAGTAGTATAGCTGAGGCTTCTCTTGATTTCGGTGGAGAGAAGGTGTGCGATATGACCTCCTCCACTCAGTATGATTTCTGTTCCTCTTTTTTCAATGGTAAAATAGACACAATTTATGTTAAGGCTAATTTGTATCAGGGATTCTCTGTTGATACATCTTCAAGCTTTATTTCCCTTGAAAAGATACTAAGCATTAGAACAGGTTCTGTTGAAACAGAGTCTGTTGAGGGCTCCTCTCAGATTAGCTATAACTCAGGGGAAAATTCGGTAGAATTTTACTTTTATCCTGAGCAGGTTTTTGACCCGGAAAAATACTCTCATGAAAAAGACGGATTTTATCAGGTTAAAATAGGTGTTGCAGATTCTTCCGGTAATCTTCAGGAGCTTTCTTTATTTTTTGTGTATGATACAACTCCTCCTTCTCCTCCTGATTTTTCTGTTCAATCTTTTGAAACTGGTACAGGGGTGGTGAGCTTAAGCGGGGCAACCTTGCCTGAATCATCTGAGCCTCAATGGGTGCAGGTTTATATTAACGGTGTTTCTAAAGCAACATGCGAGGCTGAGGAAGATAGGAGTTTCACTGTCCAGGTAAAACTTAACCCGGGGAAAAACTCTATCAGTTTAAGAGCAAAAGATAGAGCTGGCAATGAAGGTGAGTTTACCTCCCCTCTGAATATCACCTATAACCCTCAAAAGCTTCTTTCTGTGATTTTACGCTCATCCAGGATTTTAAGAAGGGGCTCTGAGCTTTCACCTGTTAAGCTTGTCTTTTATCTTACAGAATCTGCCAGGGTTAACATAAAGATTTACAACCTTTTAGGTGAGATAGTTTACGAGTGGGAAGGAGAAATTGCGCCTGGAAGTGAGGAGGAATGGTGCTGGTGGGGTGAGAATATGTTTGGTGAAAAGGTCAACAATGGTGTATATATTATGAAAGTTGAAGTCAAATCTTCCACAAGGAAAGAGGTGGTAACAAAGCTTGTGGGGGTTTTAAGATAAAATAAAATAAGGACTTGTGCAGATTTCGGATATGAAAATACAGATACTTTCTTGCCAGTCTTTTTGCTCAAGCTGTTTTTGAATTTTTTCTTTTAAAAAGGGAAGGACAACAGCTTCTGTCTCGTAGTGTCCTGCCTCTATTACTGATAGACCAAGAAACTTTGCCTCAAGGCAGGAATGATGTCCAAGCTCACCTGTTATAAAAAGTTCTGCTCCCCTTTTATAAGCAGGATACACAAGGTCCATACAGCTTCCTCCGCATAAGGCTATTTTACAAATCTTCTCATTTTTTATTCCACCCACTTTGATGTATCTTGGCTTTAAGGTTTTTTCCACTCCAAGAACAATCTCTTTCAACATCTTTCTCTCTTTGAGCTCTACTATTTTCCCCAGTGGAAATTTTTCCTTATTTTTAAGGATAAAAAGAGACTCTTCTTTTTTGATGTCAAGCTCTTCTTTTAACACTTTTACAAGGCAGTCATTTACTCCTCCAGGTGCAGCATCAAGATTTGTGTGGGCAATGTAAATGGATATATCGTTTTTAATAGCTTCCCTTACTATGTCAGAGGATGGATTTGAAAAGTTAAGATGGGTTAAAGGATTAAAAATTAAGGGATGATGTGCAAGGATTAAATTTGCCCCTTTCTCTTTTGCTTCATTGATGATTTCTTTTGTTACATCAATACACAAAAGAACACCATTTACCACTTCATTTTCCCTGCCCACCTGAAGGCCAATTCTATCATCAGGCAAGGCAAGAAAAGGAGGAGCAATTTTTTCTTCCACAATAGAAATAATGTGATTTATCGTTGGTTTTTTCATTTTTCCTTATTTTTATTTTGCATTTTACAAGAAAAGAACAAAAAGTAAAGGAAAATAGGTTTTCAGCTGGAAAGGCTTTTTGTTGACAGTGTGGGCTTATTTAATATAATTTAATGAAACACGGTAGAGAGAAATGTTCAGGATAATATGTAAATCAAAAATACACGGTGCAGAGGTTACAGAAAAAAAAATCGAATACGAGGGGAGTATCACTGTTGATGATAAAATTTTAAAAGAGGCTGATATTCTGCCAGGGGAGCGTGTGGATGTTTTTGATTTAACAAACGGAAAAAGATTCACGACTTATGCCATATCCGGGAAAAAAAACTCCGGGACTATATGTGTCAATGGAGCAGCTGCAAGACTTGTGGAGATAGGAGATAGGCTCATAATAGTCTCCTGGGCGCTTGTTTCCGAAGAGGAAGCTACAAATTTTAAGAAAAAAGTGGTATTTGTTGGAAAGGGAAATAAAATAAAAAAAAGAGAAGAAAAATAATGCCTGTTTATCCTATAAGAAAATATCCTGATCCTGTTCTTCGCAAAAGGTCTTCCAGAGTGGAAAGGGTTGGAGCAAGAGAAAAAAAGATTCTTGCCCGAATGGCAGAGACAATGTATTCTTTGAAAGGGGTGGGTCTTGCTGGTCCACAGGTTGGCATAAGTGAGGAATTTGTTGTTATAGATGTTGGTGAGGGACTTTTAAAACTTGTAAACCCTGTGGTTGTTTTAAAAGAAGGCGAAAGCCAGATGGAAGAAGGGTGCCTTTCAATACCCGGGGTTCTTTTAAACATCAAAAGGGCAAATAAAGTTGTGGTAAAGGGTTTGAATGAGAAAGGAGAAGAGCTTGAAATCCTGGCAGAAGGTCTTTTATCTCATGCACTGCAGCATGAAATAGATCATCTTCAGGGAATTTTAATAATTGATAGGGCAACTCCCAAGGAAAGAAAAAAAGCCGAGCCTTTGTTGCAAAAGTTAAAAGAGGAGTATAATAATTTTGTAACTGAGAGGCTTTAAAATAAAACATAATTAAGGAGAAGAGAAGTGGCAAAGGCTTACCTTAAAATTAAGGTAGAAATGGGAAAAGAAAGAGGAGTAAGAGATGCTTTGCTCCGTTTTTCTGAGGTGAAGTCAGCACATCTTACGACAGGTGAACAGGATATCTTAGCACTTATAGAAGCAGATAGTTATGAAGATATATTGCTTGCAGTGGTTGATAGGCTCAGAGCTTTAAAAGGTATAAAAAGTACTGTTACTGATCTTGTTCTTGAGTGAATGCTCTTTTGGGGCGTGGCGAAGCGGTAACGCAGCGGACTTTGGATCCGCCATTCGGAGGTTCGAATCCTCCCGCCCCAGTAAGCTAACTGAGGTAGCATGGATATAGGTGAATTTGAACTCATAAGGTGGATTAGGTCTTTGACTTTTTCTCTGCCAAAAAAGTCAATTGTAGGAATTGGGGATGATGCCAGTGTAATAGAAGGAGGAGAAGACTTCTACTACCTTTTCACCACTGATACTCTGGTTGAGGATGTTCACTTCAGATGGGAATTTACCTCTCCTTACCAGGTGGGATGGAAGGCACTTGCTGTTAATGTCTCAGATATTGCTGCAATGGGAGGATGGCCGGAGTTTTCCCTTGTTACCTTAGGAATTCCCAAGAATTTTTCTTTTTCTTTTGTGAAGGAGATTTATTCAGGGATCTTTGACTTGTCAGGAAAGGTTGGAGTGGAGATAAGTGGAGGGGATATAGTTTCCTCTCAAATTTTTTTTATAACTTTATCTTTGCTGGGTAAAGTAGAAAAAGATAAGGTTATTTTAAGAAAAGGAGCAAGGATAGGAGATAATGTGTATGTGACGGGAAAGCTGGGGAGTGCAGCCTGTGCCCTTTTTTTTCTTTCCAGGAAGGCACATTACAAAGGAAAGTTTCCTTTTATAAAAAGACTTTTATCTCCACTCCCAAGACTTAATGAGGCAAGAAAAATAGCACAGGAAAAAATTGCCACCTCAATGATTGATATAAGTGATGGACTTTTGCTGGATCTTTCTCATATTTTAGAGGAGAGTAAAATGGGAGCAGAAATCTGGCAGGAAAAAATTCCAGTGGATGAGGATGTGAAGAAGATATGTCTTGAGGAAGGAAAATCATTTCTTGACTTTGCACTTGGTGGAGGAGAGGATTACGAGCTTTTATTTACCTCTCCTTTTGAAATAGAAAAAGGAGAAAAACTCCCCTTCACTGTTACCAAAATCGGGAAAATCATAGAAGATGAGGGTATTTTTATTGTTGATAAAAAAGGTGTAAAAAATAAAGTAAAGCCGCAAGGATGGGATCACTTCCAATGAAACTTAAGAAATAAAACTAAAGAAAAAAGGAGGTATTGGGAATGGCTAAAGTAGGAATAAATGGTTTTGGAAGAATAGGAAGATTGACTTTAAGAGCAGCACTTGAGAAAAAATCAGAGCTTGAGTTTGTGGCAGTTAACGATCTTGTTGACGCCAAGACTCTTGCTCATCTTTTCAAATGGGATTCTATTCACGGTCCTTTTTGTGGGGAGGTGGAGGCAAAAGATGATGCTTTAATAATCAATGGGAAAGAGATTAAGGTTTTTTCAGAAAAGGATCCGGCAAAGCTTCCCTGGAAAGAGCTGGGAGTTGATATTGCAATTGAGTCAACTGGAATTTTCAGAAAAAAGGAGCAGGCAGCTCTTCACCTTGAAGCCGGTGCAAAAAAGGTTATTAGAACTGCGCCAGCAAAGGGAGATATTCCTACTTTTGTGATGGGAGTTAATGAATCCTCTTATGACCCCTCCTCGCATCACATTGTATCCAATGCAAGCTGCACCACCAACTGTCTTGCTCCTGTAGCAAAGGTTTTAATGGATAATTTTGGTGTAAAGCGCGGACTTATGACAACCATTCATGCCTATACAAATGATCAGATGCTTTTAGATGGTCCTCACAGAGATTTGAGGAGAGCAAGAGCTGCGGCTTTATCCATGGTTCCAACAACCACAGGAGCAGCAGAAGCTGTGGGAAAAGTTATACCTGAGCTTAACGGGAAACTTACCGGTATAGCAATAAGAGTGCCAACTCCTGATGTATCCCTCGTTGATCTTGTGGCAGAGCTTGAAAAGGATGCAACAGTTGAAGAGGTCAACAGAGCTTTCAAAGAGGCTGCAGAGGGAAATTTAAAGGATATCCTTGTTTACTGCGAGGAGCCACTTGTCTCTGTTGATTTTACAACAAATCCTGCCTCTTCAATATTTGATGCAAAATCAACAAAAGTTATCCAGGAAAGGATGGTAAAAGTTCTTGCCTGGTATGATAACGAATGGGGTTATTCCTGCAGAGTGGTTGACC
>JAGHCI010000155.1:0-4146 GCA_021160545.1 Candidatus Aerophobota bacterium
ATGCTAATTAAAATGCATGTTACAACAGGGAAATAAAAGGCAAAGTTCCCTTTTTTGAAATATATGTCACCTGGAAGCTTTCCCAGGAAGGGAATTTTTGGCCCAATCCAGAAGAAAACACCCACCAATACGAGAAATATACCCATCATTACAAGAAGCTTACCCATCACATTCATCTTTAAAACCTTCCTACCTAAGGGTTAGTTTATATAATTCTATAAAGAGAAAAATTCAAGTCAATGTATTGACGGAGGCCTTTATTTTTTTAGTATAAAAGGGCGCTTTTTACTCAGGAGGTTTAAAATTAAAATACTTGCTGTTGCTGATAAGGTTCATCCTTTGCTCTACGATTATTTTGATAAGGAAAGATTTTCTGATGTGGACCTGATTATCTCAGCAGGAGATCTAAGACCTAAATTCCTTTCATTCCTTGTTTCAATGCTTAACAAGCCCTGTTATTATGTCAGAGGAAATCACGACATTATTTATGAGCAACAACCTCCTCTTGGATGTAAGAATATAGATGGCAAAGTTGTCACTTACAAAGGTGTCAGAATAGTTGGTTTTGAAGGTTGCAGGTGGTATGGAGGAAGGGGAGTGGAATACACTGAGAGACAGATGGCCTTTAAAGTGGCAAAAGTTAAGTTAAAAATATGGACAAAGGGAGGAATTGATATTGTGGTTGCTCATGCTCCTCCCAAGGGAATCCATGACGGTAAGGATTTGTGCCATGTGGGTTTTTGCTCTTTTTTAAAATTAATTGAAAAATATAAACCCCAGTATTTTATTCATGGTCATACTCATCCAAATTATGGTTATACCAGGGAAAGAATGACTGAATTTAAAGAAACAAAAGTAGTTAACGTGTATGGGTACTATGTTTTTGAAGTAAAGCCAAAAAAAGCAACCAATTCAAGGGGGGTGATGCAAAAATGATTCTTAAAGAGAGAAAGCCCCTTAAGTGTTTTGAGAAAGAGGCTAAAAAAAGAAATTTTTCTGCAAGAATTGACAGAGGAATACAAACTGTTGAGATAGATAAGATAGTAGGCAGTGTAGGAAGATGTATGGATTTTGATGCTAATTTCTCCATCAATAACAAGAGTAAAACTCACATATTACCCAGGCTGGAGAGGGTAAAAAAGGCTATGATGAAAGGCAAATCTCTCCCTCCAGTCGAACTTTATAAATTAGATGAGGAGTATTATGTTGTTGATGGGCATCATCGTATTGCTGCAGCGAAAGATTTGGGGCAGAAATTTATTGAAGCTCATGTGGTAGAATACCTTCCTTCTGGTTCTTCCTCGAGAGATTCCCTTATTCGAAAAAGGGCAGAATTTGAGCTTAAAACAGGCCTGCAAAATATAAATCTTTCTCAAAAGGACGATTATGATAAGTTGTTACTCCAGATAGAAAAGCATAAAGAATATCTTGAAAAAGAGAAAAATCAAGAGGTTTCTCTTAAAGAGGCAGCAAAAGACTGGTTTAATTCTCTGTACTATCCGATTGTTGAAAAAATAAAAAACTATAATTTATCCGAGTACTTTCCTGATGCTACACCTGCTGATATATACGTTTATCTATCAGATCAGGTTAATACACTCAAGAGAAAAAATGGAGAATATACTGTTAGTCTGGAGAAAACGTTGGAAGAGCTGGGAATTTTACTTAAGGCCACAAAACTTATACTATCTGAAGAGGGACTCAAGAAAAAACTTTTGAGGCTTATAAGTCCATGTTTTTATCTTGGGAAGTGTCCCTTTGAAATAGAACCTGAGAAGGTTGACTGAGGTTAGTTTTTGTTTATAATTTCCAAAAATTTAATCAGGAGGATAATATGCCTTTAAGAACAGGAAGGGAATTGAAGAAGGTTTTTCAGGAAGTTTGCCCTTTTGAGGCTGATGGTAAGCTTAAACCAGAAGAGGAAAGAGTAACACTACTGGCTTCCAATGTTAACATACCCTTTGAGGTTCAAATGTCTGCTTTTGTCCAGGCGTCGGTAGTAGGGGAGGGGAGTCCTCAAATAATTCAGGTAAGTTACAATGCTGCTAAGATAGCAGGTAGGGATCCCAAGAAGGCTCCCTTTTACAAAGGTGTGGAAAGAAAGAGCAATTTGAGACCTGCTGTTGTTGGAGCAGCAAGAGCAAGGAGAATGCTTGAGGAGTTTGTGGAGGACTTTGGAGCTGAGATGATCTTTTTATCTTTGGATCATTTTACGGCCCCTCCTTTTGATCCAGACTTATACTCCAGTCCTCAGGGATCAGGAGGACTTGACCATTTTACAGCTAAGGCAAGGATTGAAGAGGCAATTGAGACAATGAAGCCTCTTTACGGAAAAGAAGTGGATATAAGCAAGGACCTGTTTAACGCTTATGTTAATTATCTTTGCAGTGATGCGGTGGGAGGATATAGAAAAGTTTTCCTGGGAGCTGTTTATGTCTCAAACCCTGCCTGGTCAATGATTGATACAGGAGAGCTTCCACCGGTTCTCAATTTTGCTCTTTCCAGGGATCTTGTCGATGCAGTAAGAAAGGAAATTGATAACCAGGATACTATAATTGAAGCAGAGATTGCCTCTACAGGAACAAGTGGTGAAGAAATAGAGCATAAAAAATTAAGTGGTGAAGAGCTGGAAAGATATAAGGATAAAGTGGTTTTGTTTGTTAAGTTTGTGGGAGCAGAGGGTGTTTCTTATGATATAGGCATGAAACATGCTGCAAAAAAAGGGGAAAAACACGAACCTGATGTGGAGAGATTGGAAACTGTTCAGAAAGGTCTTTTTCTGGAATTAGGGGAGAATATTCCCTTTGCTCAACATGGAGGAACAGGTGCAGCCAGAGTGATAAAGGGATTGGTGGGTAAAGATAACATAAACACTCAGTATCTTGTTGATGCAGCCAATTTCTTTGCAGACCATTATGAAAAGAACAAAGAAGCCATAAGAGGTGGGGTTAAATCAGCCTGTGGAACAGGAATATATTTAAACATGGTTATTGTTCAAGCAGAACGTGCGGTCAGTAAGCTGAAGGAAACGGGGAGTTTTGGTCTTGTGCCAAGGTTATTAAAAGTATTAAAATAATTATTGTTCTTCCCGAAAAATTTTCCTGTTAGTGACATGGAATCAGAGGAGAGAGAATCAGAAAAAGATTCTCTCTCCTCTTGGCTTTTTTCTGGGTAGAGAGAAGAAGGGATTTATTTTTTCTTTTGCCTCATTATGTTGCTTTACTTATTTTCATACTTATTTCCTTTGCCCTTTTGGTTGCCTCTATTACAGCTTGGGAGACAAAATCCGCCATTTTTGCTTTCTCCAATACCTTTAGACCTTCTACTGTTGTTCCTCCAGGTGTAGCAACGGAGAGGATAAGTTCCTCAAGGTTTTGTGGGGTTTGCTGTGCGAGTTTTGCTGCTCCAAGAACTGTCTGAATAGCAAGTTTTCTGGCGATTTCTGTTGAAAGACCACATTTTTCTCCGCCTTTAATTAAGCCATGGATGAAAAGATAGACATAGGCAGGACCACTCCCGCTTAACCCTGTAACAGCGTCAATCTTTTCCTCCGGTAGTTCGATTATTTTTCCAAATACTCCAAAAATCTTTTTTATAAAATTTATTTTTTCCTGATCCACATTTGAAGTGTGAGACAAAGCACACATTCCCTCATTTACCAGAATAGGAGTATTGGGCATGATTCTAACCACAGGAATAGAATTTTCTAAGATCTTAGAGATAAAATGTGTGGTGATACCTGCTGCTATTGAAACAATTACCTGTGAAGGAGTTAATTTGGTTTTTAGACGTTCAAGCACATCTTTTACATCTTTCGGCTCAACAGCTATGATTATTATGTCTGCTTTTTTGCCTATCTCTTCAGTAGGGCAGGGGACTGCTCCTTTCCTGGTTAAGGGGGAGAGTTTTTCTTCTCTCTTGTCAAAAATAATTACGTTCTTTGCAGGAACTATCTTCCTGTCTATAATTTTTACAGCTATTGCTCCTCCCATCCTGCCTGTACCGATAATACCGATTTTGTACATTTGCCCCTCCTTTTTCCAAGTATAAAAAGATATCCTTTTATGTCAATTAACATTTTTAAAGTATAATATTAAAATTATATGCAAAAAGGTAAAATTTAAATTATAACATTAATTTTAAAAG